>JAXJTA010000213.1:0-3111 GCA_036309825.1 Eubacterium sp.
CCATCATAGATATCGGCGGTCAGGACTCCAAGGTCATCAAGGTCGACGGCAAGGGAGCGGTCCTCAACTTTGTCATGAATGATAAGTGCGCCGCCGGTACGGGACGCTTTCTGGAAATGATGGCCCGCACGATGGAAATGTCCATGGAGGACATGAGCGCGCTCGGCCTCAAATGGAAAAACGAAGTGCAGATCTCCAGCATGTGCACCGTTTTTGCCGAATCCGAAGTCGTATCCCTGATCGCGGGAAATACGCCGCCGGCGGATATTGTACACGGTCTGAACAAATCGGTTGCCAACCGTACCGCAAGCCTTGTGCGCCGCGTGGAAGGACAGGCAGCCTTCATGATGACGGGCGGTGTAGCGAAGAACAAGGGTGTCGTGGATGCGCTCGAGAAGAAACTCGGCGAGAAGATCGTCGTCAGTGAATATGCGCAGCTCTGCGGAGCGATCGGCGCCGCGTTGATCGCTGCCGGTGAATAAAAAGGTGAATAAAAACTATATTTATTGCTTGCCTGCTGACGACCCGCATAGTACAATATAATTAATTAAATAGATCGGATGAAGGAATCGGGAGAATCTCCCAATGGAACAGCGTTTTCCGGCGAGTACCGAAGGGGACAAGAACTCTCAGGTAAAAGGACCGGTTCCGGACGAATCTCTGGAAAGACCGATACGGATCATCGGTCGCCGACGGATCAATCCTCAGCTTTTGAGGAGAATATCTCAGGACACAGACAGGGTACAATAAGTGCAGATGCTGCATTTGTTGTACCCTTTTTTATTTCAGGTCCGGAACAGAAATGTATAGAAATGTATTAGGAGGAAATTTTTATGTTCAATCGTCGTGCAAGAACTACTATCAGGATCGTCGCGGGAGGTTATCTGCTTTATCTGGTATATCAGATCAATCGCGACATTATCTCGGCGGGGCAGGAGGTTACGGCAGGCTATATCTTCAGCTTGATCTTCGCGATCGCTGGCGCGGCTTTTGTCGTGACCGGAATCCGTGATCTGATCGTTCACAGGGATTTCGTAAATGCGGAAATCGCAGCGGGAAGTAATGGCGGAGCAGACCGCATAGAGGCACGGAATTTCGAAGCGGAGACAGAAAATATCGAAGCGGAAGAAGATCCGGCGCTTGAGGCGGAAACCGGTAGAAAAATTTAAAAATATTTTTTTTTCAAGATATCGTGAGTTACCAGGATTATGGTAACTACATCTTGTGGAATAAGTGAAAAACAGCCCGCCAAAGCCCGTTTTTACAGGCTCCGGCGGGTTTGCATTTCTGCGGATTTCTGATTATAATAAATTTGTTTTGAAGGGTGAATTGCTTTTAATAAATCGACAGGGGTATTTGTACGGTGGTTAATGCAATTCAGGAATATATTACGTATCTGCATGATGTAAGGAAGATTTCTTACAACACGGAAATTTCATACAAACGGGACTTAAATAAGGCGGCAGAGTATTTTGCGGAACAGGAGATCGATAACCTGCTCGAGGTTACAGCCACGAATCTGAATTCGTACCTGCTTTTTCTGGAGAAGAGTAACCGGTCACCGGCAACGGTATCGCGAAATATTGCGTCGCTTCGTTCTTTCTATCAGTATCTGTTTCGCCTGCACAGGATCGAGAATGATCCGACGGAACAGCTCCGATCTCCGAAGGTTGAGAAAAAGGCACCGGAGATCCTCACAAGAGAAGAAGTGCTGCTGCTATTCAGCCAGCCGAACGAAAATACGGATAAGGGACTGCGTGACAGAGCAATGCTCCGCATGCTGTACGCGACAGGCCTCAGGGTCAGCGAACTGGTTCATTTGAAAGTAGGGGATGTGAACCGGGAAATGGGATATGTCATCTGCTCCGAAAACGGGAGAGAGCGGACGATCCCCATGGGTGACGAGACCAGGAAGGCTGTCGAGGAATATCTCGAGTCCGCAAGGGGAAGAATGATCAGAGAAAACAGAAGTGAGTATCTGTTCTGTAACTGTTCGGGTTCGCCGATGAGCCGCCAGGGCTTCTGGAAGGTATTGAAAGGGTATGCCGCTGATGCCGGCATTGAGAAGGATATCACACCGCATACGCTGCGTCATTCGTTTGCCGCGCATATGCTGCGTGAAGGTGCCGATGTGAAGAGTGTTCAGAGACTTCTCGGACACGCGGATATTTCGACAACGCAGATGTATATGCGGCTGCTGTGATGCCGTCGCGCGGCGCGGAAGTTACGCGCCGGCGTTCAATTGAATCAGAACGAAAAAACGGTCCGGGTGATCCCGGGCCGTTTTTCTTCAACTATTCAATCCTCATATGTCGGAGCGGGATGGTCCGCTTGCTCCGTTTCCCTCGCTTTGCTCAGTCCAAATGTCGCTGCGCCGGACTATCCCGCTCCGACATTATTGACGGTTGAAATCTAACCGCTGTAAGAATGTATGCCCGGGATAGTCCGCTTGCTCCGTTTCCCTCGCTTCGCTCAGTCCAAATGTCGCTGCGCCGGACTATCCCGCTCCGACATCACGGACGGTTGATGTTACACGAGCGCGGCGATCTCGTAGATGAGGCGCTCGGATTCGTCCCAGCCGAGGCAGGGATCGGTGATGGATTTTCCGAATACGTGGTTCGGCGCACCGATCTTCTGGCTGCCGGGTTCGAGATAGCTTTCGATCATTAGTCCCTTTACGAGGCGGCCGATGCGCGGATCGTAGCGGCGGCTCTGCAGGATCTCGCGGGCAATGCGGACCTGCTGCTCGTATTTTTTGCCGGAGTTGGAATGATTCGTGTCGATGATGCAGGCCTTGTTTGCGAGGTCCGTTTTTTCATACATCTGCAGAAGCAGTTCCAGGTCTTCGAAGTGATAGTTCGGGATGGAATTGCCGTGCTTGTTCGTGGCACCGCGCAGGATCGTGTGAGCAAGCGGATTGCCGCTGGTGTGATACTCCGCGTTGCGATAGATGAAGGTGTGTCCGGACTGGGCAGCAGTTACCGAGTTCAGCATGACGGACAGGTCACCGCTGGTCGGGTTTTTCATGCCGGCCGGGATATCGAGACCGGAAACGGGCAGGCGGTGCTCCTGATTTTCCACCGAGCGCGCGCCGATCGCAACGTAGGAGAG
>JAXJTA010000214.1:0-1456 GCA_036309825.1 Eubacterium sp.
ATTATTATCGAAATATTTTATAATAAAGTTGGCAATTTTTTTGGTCCGCCGGCGCGGTCCGGCCGCCGTTTAAAATAATGATTTGGAGGAAATACATATGCTGACAGTTGGAATTAAAGGCAGACAAGAAGTTATGGTTTCAGAGGCAAATTCCGCAAAGACAATGGGAAGCGGCACTTTAGATGTATTCGCAACTCCATCCATGATCGCTCTGATGGAGCTGACCGCATGGAAAAGCGTTGCGGAGCATTTGGATGAGGGATGCGGCACCGTTGGAACATTATTAAATGTGACTCATGATGCGCCGACTCCGTTGGGAATGAAGGTATGGTGCGAAAGTGAATTAGTGGAAGTCGACGGACGCAAGCTCGTATTTGAGGTCGCTGCTTATGATGAAAAAGGAAAGATCGGCGGAGGCCGCCACGAGCGCTTCGTGATCCAGAATGAGAAGTTCCAGGCGAAAGCCAATAAGAAAGTTGAATAAGAACGATCCGTGCCCGGGATTCCGGCACGAATAATAAATTTTACAGGGGAGATTACACAAATGAAGTACAATTTTGATCCGATGTACACCATCGAATGTTTCAAGGACATCGTAAACGTACCAAGCCCGGTAGGTTACTATCCGCAGATGAATCCGGTAATGGAGCGCTATGCAAAAGAACTGGGACATGAAATCACATTCGACAACAAGAGCACTGCTTACATCACTCTCGACGGAGAGGACAACTCTAAGACAGTTATGATCGGCGCACACCTCGACACAATCGGCCTGATCATCAAGCGCATCGATCCGAATGGTATGATCCGCGTGAGAAACCTGGGCGGTATCAACTTCCAGAGTATCGAAGGCGAGACAGTCACTGTTCACACACGCGACGGCAGATCCTACACAGGTCTTATGGCTTGCCAGTCCCACTCTGTACATGTATTCGATGATGCGCGTACACTGGCTCGTGACGAAAACACAATGATGATCATTCTCGATGAGAAGATTAAAAGCGAAGCTGACGTAAGAGCACTGGGTATCCGTCATGGCGATTTTGTTTCCATTGACCCGCGCCCGCAGTTTACACCGAACGGTTTCTTAAAATCCAGATTCATCGACGATAAGGCAGCTGTTGCATGCGCATTCAACACAATCAAATATCTGACAGAGAACAACCTGAAACCGAAATACCGCACAATTTTCGCGTTCCCGTATTCTGAGGAAATCGGTATCGGCGGTACTTATGTTCCGGAAGAAGTATCCGAGTTCGTTGCAATCGATATCGGTCTCATCGGCCCGGATTATGACGGAAACGAGTTCAATGTAGCAATCTGCTGCAAGGACAATGCATCTCCGTACGATTACGAACTGACAACACGCCTGATCAACCTGGCTGAAAAAATTGGCTGTGACTACGCAGTTGATATCTTCTACCGCTACGGTACAGATGCAAGTGCTTCCTTAAAG
>JAXJTA010000215.1:0-11252 GCA_036309825.1 Eubacterium sp.
ATTCTGAAGACGGATATCCGGAAAGAGATGTCCGGCGAGGCTCTCGGCAAGCTGATCCGCGCAGCACTGGCAGATGAAGATGCAGGAAGCTATGCCGCTGAGGTTTCGGCGGTCAGTGAGGGTCTCAAGGCGGAATTGGCTGACGAGATCAAAAACGGTCTGGAGATCAAACCGACCAAGGGCGTCAACGCGGGCTTCCGCCTGGCGGCGAAGGACGGTTCCGGATTTTTCGATTGTACAGATGAAGCAATTGCCGAGATGATGATGCCTTACTTCAGAAATCTGGATATCTGACAGGAGGTAGATTATGGCTTCTTACTATTATCTGATAGCGAGTCTGCCTGACCTCAAAAGTGACGGAGAAATGCCTTTAAGCTATGAGGAATTTCTGGCTTCCTGCAAAGGCGTGGTACCGAAGCCGACCTATGATCTGCTGGAGAATCTGGATCTGTCCTCCACGAAGGGACCGCTCTTGAAAGAGTGGGCAAAATCCTACGGAGTCATGACCGATGAGCTCAATGAGCAGAGAAGGGCGCGACTCGGAAAAGGCAGCAAAGGGCAGGTGAGTGGTCATGATGACCTCGCGAGCCAGGCAGCAACGTCCGCGCTGGCGGCCAAAAACCCTTTGGAGGCAGAGAAGATCCTGCTGGATTACCAGTTCCGGCTGCTGGACGAACTGGTCGGATTTCACACATTTGATGACTATGTGTTGTTCGGCTACGCGATCAAGCTGAAGCTTCTGGAGCGGCAGGCGTGCTTCGTACAGGAGAAAGGCAGTAAAGAGTTCAGGCGCCTTCTGGGCGATGTACAGCAACGTGTTTACAGTATTTAAAAGAATGTAGAAGAATCAGGAGATTTTTATGGAGACAGTATTGGGACATGTAACCGGTATCAACGGAAACATGGCAAACGTCAGTTTTGACGGAGCTGTCCACAAGAATGAGGTTGCCTATATTCTTGTGGATGACAAAAGGCTCAAGGGAGAAGTAATCCGTGTCACCGGCGGCACTGCGAGTATGCAGATCTACGAGATGTCAAACGGCATCAAGGTCGGCGATCCGGTAGAATTTACCGGCGAGCTGATGAGCGTAGACCTGGGCCCCGGTCTGCTGACACAGATTTATGACGGACTCCAGAATCCGCTTCCGGTATTGGCGGAGAAGTGCGGATTTTTCCTGGAGAGAGGCGTCTATCTGGACGCGATCCCGAATAAGGACTGGGAGTTCACACCGACAGTCAAGGTCGGCGATTCGATCGAGGCGGGCGATACCATCGGAACGGTTCCGGAAGGTATCTTCACGCATCAGATCATGGCACCCTTTACCTTAAAGGGCAGTGACTGGACAGTAAAATCAATTAAAGAAAAGGGCACGTATAATGTGCGGGCTACCGTCTGTGTGATCACAAACGGCGCGGGCGAGGAGAAAGAACTTTCCATGGTCATCACCCAGCCTGTTAAGCGTGCCATCAAATGCTACGAAGAGAGACTTCGTCCGACGGAGCCGCTGATCATGCAGCTGCGCTGTATCGATACCTTCCTTCCGATCGCCAAGGGCGGTACCTTCTGCGTACCGGGTCCTTTCGGAGCGGGCAAGACCGTTCTGCAGCACATGGAGGCGAAAAACGGAGAAGCGGATATCGTAGTTATCGCAGCCTGCGGAGAGCGTGCCGGTGAGGTCGTTGAGATCCTGAAGGAGTTCCCGGAGCTGGATGACCCGAGAACGGGCAGATCCCTGATGGAGAGAACCATCATTATCTGCAACACCTCTTCCATGCCGGTAGCTTCCCGAGAAGCTTCCTGCTACACAGCCGTTACCATCGCAGAGTATTACAGACAGATGGGACTTAATGTCCTCCTTCTGGCAGACTCCACCTCCCGTTGGGCACAGGCCATGCGTGAGATGTCCGGACGTCTGGAGGAGATTCCGGGAGAAGAAGCATTCCCGGCATATCTGGAGTCCACGATCGCATCCTTCTATGAGCGTGCCGGCAAGGTAAGACTCAAGGACGGCAAGATCGGATCCGTAACGATTGGCGGAACTGTTTCCCCGGCAGGCGGAAACTTTGAGGAACCCGTAACACAGGCTACCCTGAAGGTCGTCGGTGCTTTCCACGGACTGGACAGAGGCCGTTCCGATGCGCGTAAGTATCCGGCCATCCACCCAATGGAGTCCTGGTCCAAGTACACCGGAATTATTGACAGTGACAGAGTGGAAAAAGCCAGAGGCGTTCTCAGGAGAAGTGTCGAGATCGGCCAGATGATGATGGTCGTCGGCGAAGAGGGAACGACGGAAGAGGATTACACCACCTATCAGAAGGGTGAACTTCTGGACGCAGTATATCTGCAGCAGAACTCCTTCGATCCTATCGATGCGGCAGATCCGCCGGAGCGTCAGCAGGTGGAGTTCGATATACTCTATGAAGCTCTGATGCAGGATTACGATCTCAAGGACAAGAATGAGATCCGTGCATTTTTCAACCAGCTGAGACAGGAATTTCTGGACTGGCACGGCACCGTATTCGGCGAGCCGGCTTTCGATGAGCAGAAGAGCAAGATCGAAGAGTTCTTCCGGTCCAAGAGAAGAGCTTAGGAGGGAACATGCAGAAAGTATATACAAAAATTGAATCCATTGTCGGTAACGTAGTTACCGTCAGGGCTGAGGGAATCCGCAACGGAGACCTGGCTCTGGTAGGTGACTCTTACGCGAGTGTAATTAAACTTGATAAAGACCTGGTATCTCTGCAGGTATTTGCCGGCGCACAGGGTGTAGGAACCAACGACCCCGTCCGCTTCCTCGGCAAACCCATGCAGGTATCCTTCTCCGAGCATCTGCTCGGCCGTATCTTCGACGGAGCCGGTGTTCCAAGAGATAACGGACCGGCCCTCAAAGAGAATATGATTCCCATCGGCGGTCCTTCCTTCAACCCGGCAAAGAGAATCATCCCCAACAAGATGATCCGTACCGGTATTCCGATGATCGATGTCTTCAACACGCTTGTCGAGAGCCAGAAGCTGCCGATCTTCTCCGTTTCCGGAGAACCTTACAACCAGCTGCTCGCGAGAATCGCTCTGCAGGCGGAAGTTGATGTCATTATCCTGGGCGGCATGGGTCTGAAGTACGATGACTATCTGTCCTTCCGTGACACACTGGAAAAGGGCGGAGCCATGAGCCACACCGTAATGTTCATTCACACCGCGGCGGACCCGACCGTAGAGTCCACGCTGGTGCCGGATATGTCCCTTGCCGTAGCCGAGCAGTTCGCGCTTGAAGGCAAACGTGTGCTGGTTCTGCTGACCGATATGACAAGCTACTGCGATGCGCAGAAAGAGCTTGCCATCACGATGGAGCAGGTACCTTCCAACCGAGGATACCCGGGTGACCTTTACTCCTGTCTGGCTTCCCGTTACGAGAAGGCCGTAGATATCGAGGGAGCGGGCTCCATCACGATTCTCGGTGTAACGACGATGCCGGGTGATGATGTCACACATCCCGTACCGGATAACACAGGATACATCACAGAGGGCCAGTTCTATCTGAAAAACGGACATATCGAGCCTTTCGGTTCCCTGTCCCGACTCAAACAGAACGTAAACGGCAAGACCCGTGATGACCACCGTGCCCTTATGGACGGTATGATCAAGCTCTATGCCCAGTACAAAGAATCCCTGGAGAAGAAGTCCATGGGCTTCCTGATGACAGACTGGGATGAGAAGCTCCTGAAATACGGTGAACTCTTTGAGACAAAACTCATGGATCTGGCCGTAAATATCCCGCTGGAGGACGCTCTTGATCTGGGCTGGGAGATCCTGGCCGAGTGCTTCGAGCCGAATGAAACCGGTCTGAAGACCAGTATCATCCAGGAGAGATGGCCGAAGAAGCCGGAATAATAAAGGAGCACGAATATGGCGATCAAACTCACGAAAAATGAACAAAAAGTGCAGAAGGATCACCTGAAACAGTACCAGCGATATCTGCCGACTCTGCAGCTGAAGAAACAGCAGCTGCAATCGGTAATCATGCAGATCAAGAATGAACTGGCGCAAAAGGAAGTCGAGCGTGAGCAGATGATCGGAGATCTGGATGACTGGGTTGCCGTTTTTGCCGAGAACAGCCTGTTCGAGGATGATAAGAAACTGGATGACCTGGTACAGCCCGATACGGTTATCGTCAAGACAGAAAATATCGCAGGAGTAAAGCTCCCGGCCTTTGAGGAACTGACCTTCAAGGATATTGAGTACAACGTAGAAGACTATCCTCTCTGGGTGGACACTGCAATTGTTAAACTGCGTGAGATTGCCCGTCTGGATGCTCTGGTATCGACGCTTCGCAAGCAGGTGGGACTGCTGGACAAGGAACTTCGTTCCACGTCCCAGCGAGTCAACCTCTTCGAGAAGGTCAAGATACCGGAAGCCAAGGAGAATATCCGAGTGATCGGTGTATATCTTGGTGACCAGCAGACAGCGGCGGTTGTACGCGGTAAGATTTCCAAGAAAAAACTGACGGAGGTGGTACGATGATAGAAAAAATGAAAAAAGTACACGTCGTAACAGTTGCCTCCCATAAGAAAGAAATGCTGGACGGCCTTCGGGACCTGGGGCTCGTCCATCTGGCGGAACGCAAGAGCGCCGATCCGAAGATCGTCGAGAAGCTGAGCCGTCTGACGGCACTGACATCCCGCCTGTCCGATTTTGAACCGGACAAGAAGAGCGGAACGCCGGAAAAACCACCGGTTCTGTCCGAAGCGGAGTTCACAGAGATGGTGAACGAGGCGGAGGCTACACTGAAAGAGCGGTCGGCACTTAACGATGAGATCGGTTCGGTAACGACAGAGATCGAGCGGCTGACCCCCTGGGGCGATTTCAAGCCGGAAGAGGTAAAAGAACTCACCGCGCAGGGCTATGACCTTCATTTTTACCGGCTGGGTAAGAATGAATGCCAGGCGGCGATGGCGGATCCGGAATGCAGGATCATCCGGCTTGCCTCTGTGGATAACCAGAATACGATCGCGGTCCTCGGACAATTACCCTCCGAGATTCCGGCAACCGAATTTCCGCTTCCCGAACGCGGTCTCGGCGAACTGAAGAAGGAGCTGGAGGACAGCAGGAACAGACTCGCGGAATGCGAAGAAAAGCTGAAGAAGGCTTCCCTCTACAAGGAAAACTTCCAGGCGCAGATGCTGAAGGCAGAGAATGAGGAATCCTATTCTTCCGCCAGCCGTACGGTTGAAGAGACAGAGGATCTGGTGTGGCTGTCCGGTTATGTACCGGAAGCGGATCTGGAATCCTTCAAGGCAGCTGCAAACGCGAACAGCTGGGCCTATGCGGTGGAGGATGTATCGGAGGATGACGACGCAATTCCGACGAAACTCCGCTACAATAAGGTGTCCGGGCTCATGCAGCCTATTTACGGTATTCTGGGTATTCTGCCCGGATATCACGAGGCGGATGTGTCCCAGTGGTTCCTTATCTTCTTTGCATTGTTTTTTGCCATGATCCTGGGTGACGCGGGTTACGGAAGCATCTTCCTCATTCTCGCGATCGTGCTCACGGTCAAGACAAAAAAGGTCGACACAACGATCTTTCTGATCTATGTGCTGGCGATCACCACGATCGTCTGGGGCGCCCTCACGGGAACCTGGTTCGGCATGAAGTCAGCAATGAATGTGCCGTTCCTTAAGGCACTGGTACTGCCGGGAATCGCAAACTATCCGGAAGTATTCGGTGTGGATCCCAATACACAGCAGAATAACGTCATGAAATTCTGCTTTATCATCGGCGCGATCCAGATGGAGCTGGGATCTCTGATCGCCGTAAAGAAGAAGATCGGAGAGAAGGATCTGAGCTTTGTTGCCAACATCGGATGGATGTTTGCTCTGGCAGGCATGTTCATGCTGGCTCTCTACCTGGTACTCGGCGAGAAGCTTGCGATCACACCGATCTTCGCACTTATCGGAATCGGCTTCGTGCTCGTCCTGCTCTTTGGCGGAATGGCACCGGGAGTCAAGTTCTCGGAAGGATTGAAAGCGGGACTTGGCGGAGCGCTCAGTACGTTCCTCGATACGATCAGCTGCTTTGGTAATATGATGTCCTACATCCGACTCTTTGCGGTCGGCATGGCCGGACTGGCAATCGCGCAGAGCTTTAACTCCATGGCGGGCGGCATCGCCCATGGACCGATGGTCGTAGCTGCGGCCCTCGTTGTCATCATCGGACATGCCCTCAACCTGATCATGGGTCTGCTCTCCGTCGTCGTACACGGCGTTCGACTCAACGTTCTGGAGTTTTCCGGACAGGCCGGACTGGAGTGGACGGGAATTGCATATGATCCTTTTAAAAAGAAAGATAAAAATTAATTATTAAGGAGAATGATTATGAATATTGCATATTTGGGAATGGGCGCTGCCCTCGGCCTTTCAGCCATTGGATCAGGTTTGGGAACCGGATGCGCAGGACAGGCAGCTGTCGGCGCATGGAAAAAATGTTATCAGGCAGGAAAACCGGCACTTTTCATCCTGTCCGCGTTTGCAGGCGCACCGCTGACACAGACGATTTACGGCTTCCTGCTCATGAACTTCATCGCGAATGCTTTTAAGGCAGGCCTGGATCCGACACTTGCTTTCTCGATCGGTATTTTCGGCGGACTTGCGATCGGTATGTCCGCACTGTATCAGGGCAAGACCGCAGCAGCTGCTGCAGACGCTCTGGGAGCAACCGGTAAGGGTACCGCGAACTACTTCATCGCTGTCGGTGTCATCGAGACCGTAGCGCTGTTCACCCTCGTATTCTTCATGCTTCTGCTCAACTCCGGTGTATAAGGACAGAAACAAACCGGCAGCAAGCAGGTAATAAACAGGCAATAATATAAGGGCCAGGCCTCCGGGTCTGACCCTTTCATTATGCAAAAAATAACTGCAGGGCGCACCCTTGCAGTTATTTTTGCAGTTATATTTGCGGTTTATATTTGCGGTTTATATTTGCGTTTATATTTGCGTTTATATTTGCGGATTATTTCTGCGTCATTTTCTCTGCGTGACGGCAGAGGGCATCAAAGGTCTCCTCGCTGATGTCGTGTTCGATGCGGCAGGCGTCTTCGCGGGCGATCTCGCTGTCCACACCCAGTCTCTCAAAGAGGTCGGTCAGCAGTTTATGACGGGCATAAATTTTCTGAGCGATCTCCATACCGGTGTCAGTCAGAGTGATGAAGCCGGAATGATCCATTGTTATGTAACCGTTTTCGCGCAGACGCTTGGTCGCATAGCTCACGCTCGGCTTGGTCACGTTCAGATGCTCGGCGACATCGATAGAACGGATGTAGCCTCGCTCCTCCTTCATCATAAGCATTGTCTCAAGATAGTCTTCTGCGGATTTCTGTATTTTCATAGGGGTATCACCTCTTGCGGCTTTTGTATGAATAGGCTTTCAAAAAATTGTCGTGCAACAGTTACAGAATATCATGTGTTGCCGTCCTGTTCAAGTGCGGCGCGCACAGTTGACAAAAATAGTTAATTGTATTAAACTGCAGGATACCCGCACAGACAAACAGCGGGAGAGATAGAAATATTCAGACGAAAGGCGGAGACAGAATGCCGGGAATGATCGCAAATATCATAATAATCGCAATAATCGTGCTGGTGGCTGTGTGGGCCGTTCGAAGGATCGTGGCGTTGAACAGATCCGGCGGATGCAGCGCCTGCGGAAACAGTTCGGTTTGCCATAAGGGCAGTCAGGAAAAACGTTCCGACTGTAAAGGATGCTCCTGCTGTTCGGAAAATAGCGAGAAGTGCGAAAAATAAAGTTGGAAATTGAGCTGCTTTATGAGTTGCTTTAATAGAAAAATTGAAATTTGATTCACAGAAACAGAAAACGTACGGCCTTGCCGAAGCGGGAGATACCCGGATCGGCAAGGCCGTACGTTTTTTTATCCGTTATAAGCGCAGAACTCATTCCGGGCTGTCCGGGTAAGGGGGCTCCGCGGGACCGTCGCCGCTGCCTGCTTCGTTGCCTCCGTCGTAAGAGACACCGGGATCTTCCGAGTATCCGTCATCATAGCTGCCGGTATCATCTGAATATCCGTCATCGTAAGAGGCATCCCCGGAACCGCCGTTGTAGCTGTCATCATAGGAACCATCCGTGTAGCCATCATTGTAAGAGCCATCTCCGGAATTATTACTGTAGCTGCCGTCATCATAGGTACCGGGGTCTTCCGCGTATCCGCCATCGCCGGGATCTGCGCCGGAATTATCACTATAGCTGTTATCATAGGTGCCGGAGTCATCCGTGTATCCGTCATCGTAGGTCGTGTCGCCGGTATCCTCACTGTAAGTCGTATCGCTGTCATCGGTGCCATCACCGGTGGAGGTGTCCGTAGTGGAGGTGCCGTAGATAATTCCCTGAATGTAAGCGCTGTTCGCGGCCATGTCCGGAAGGAGGACATCCATACCGTCGATATTGGTGATCTCGTAATAACCTTCCAGCGGTGCCCGATAATTATCGATGGAGGATCCGCGCAGCAGCAGGACCTGGAAGATCGCCTTGAGCAGGGAAGTGTTGGTCATATCCGTCGTGATGCTCGGCATTGCTTTGTTGATAACCATTGCCTGCCGGAGAGGATTGCTCTTCTTGAATTTGTCATACGCCGTCATGATCACACGACGCTGCCGGTCGGTGCGCTCCCAGTCGGAGTTGCCCACGTAGCGCATGCGGCAGTATGCGAGCGTCTGCGCCGGGGTGAGAGAGTTCACACCGGCCGTCAGGTTCCATCCGTCCAGATTGGCATAATCTCCCTGGTCCTCCCAGCCACCGCCGTTCATGTAGTCGGCCTCTTCCTGCGTCAGTTCAATATCGAGATTGCCGAGTGCACCGATTGCCTGTACAAAACCGTCAAAGTCAACGACTGCATTTCCGTTGATGTCGATGCCGAAGTCCTCCTGGATCGTTTCATCGAGAAGCTCCATGCCGCCCAGTTCATAGGCCGCGTTGATCTTCGTCGAATAATATCCGGGGATATTGACATACATGTCCCGCATCAGCGAGATGAGCGAGATCTTGTGGGTCCGCGTATTGATGCTGCAGATGATCATGCTGTCGGAACGCTGCTGTGTCTCACCGGAGCGCGCGTCCTGACCGATGAGCAGAATGTTTGTGACAGCCTTGTCCTTCGTGATGCTGACACCGTCGTTTGCCGTCACCTCGTCAACGATCGTATCCGCGACCGGATCCACATGGTTTACCTTGGAAAGTGCGCTGTACATGAGAAAAACAATCAGCACGATGAGCGCTATCGCAAGAACGAGCAGACCGATCAGAAAATTCCGGACCGGGTGCCGTCTCTTTTTCTTCCTGCCTTTTTGCGAGCCCTTATTTTTGTCTGCTCCGCGGCCATCATCGTAACGATCATAATCATCGTTATAGCGATCGTCGTAGCCATCATCATAGCGGTCGTCATAGCGGTCGTCGTAGCGGTCGTCGTACCGATCGTTATAGCGGTCGTCATAGCGGTCATCATAACGGTCGTCGTAGCGATCATCATAGCGTTCGTCATAGCGGTCATCATAACGGTTGTCATACCTGTCATCATATCGGTTATCATAGCGATCGTCGTAGCGGTTATTATTGCGATCGTCGTATCGATCGTCGTAACGATCGTTATAGCGGTCGTCATATCGGTCATCATAACGGTTGTCATACCCGTCATCGTACCGATCGTCATACCGGCTGCCGCTGCTGCCGCGACGGGCATCTGCCTGACGCTGGTAGTAATTTCGATTATTGCTGTTTTTTCCCCTTTGATCACTCATAGAATACTCTCCTCATCTTTGCGTGATTATTACAATGTGATAGCATTTTTGTGCCGGTTTGTCAAATCAGGGCGCTTCCAAAACATTCACAGCAGGGCATCCCCAAAGCATTCCCGCTGTGGTATACTGGGTAGCAGTGAGGTTTCAATATGAATAAAGAAATAAAAGGAATGCTGCTGACGATCGGCGGCGGTGCCGCATGGGGGCTTTCCGGATCATGCGGCCAATATCTGTTTACGGTTCAGGGAATGGACAGCCGGTGGCTCGTGCCGATCCGGCTTTTTCTGGCCGGAGTGATTTTGATGCTGTATTGCCTGGTCCGCTACGGCAAAAACGTTTTTCTCCCGTGGAAGGGAAGACGGAACGTCTTTGATCTGCTTCTGTACAGCCTGATCGGCGTCACCCTCTGCCAGTTTATGTACTTTCTGACGATCCAGCTGTCAAGCGCGGGGATCGGCACGATCCTGCAGGATCTGTCGCCGGTCATGATTCTGGCGGCGGCCTGCGTCATGGCGAAGCGGAAGCCGAGGTGGTACGAGATCATCAGTATTATTCTGGCGCTGCTCGGTGTTTTTCTGATCACGACACACGGAAAGATCGGCTCGCTGGCCGTAGCGCCGGCGGCACTCATCACCGGCATCATCTCCGCGGTATGCGTTATGGTCTATAATATCTGCCCGGGCCGCCTCCTGGAGCAGTTCCCGGTGACGATTCTGCAGGCTTGGGCTTTCCTTATGGGAGGCGTTGTCACGATGCTGGTCTTCCGTCCGTGGACATACGAATACGTACCGAACGGTTACGGGATCCTGGGGATCGCCTTTGTTGTGGTGGTCGGCAATATCATCGCCTTCTGTTCCTATATCACAGGAATCCGGTACATCGGCCCGGAGAAGGGGATCCTGTACGGCTTTTCGGAGCCGGTGACGGCGGCGGTCGTGACGGTCGTTTTTCTCGGCAGTCCCTTTACGTGGATCGATGCCGTTGGATTCGCGGCTATTTTTCTGATGATGGTAATGATTTCCTATGGAAAGAAATGGAGTAAAGCGAAAGAATGAGTTATAACTTTTTTGCGGCGGTAAGCAGGATGAAATATATTGAGCGTTGGGCGCTGATGCGCAACTCGCGCGCGGAAAATCTGTCCGAGCACTCGCTGGAGGTGGCGATGATCGCACATGCGCTCTGCACGATCGGAAATGTTCGCTATGAGCGGCATCTGGACGCGGAGAAGGCGGCCCTCGTCGGCCTGTATCATGACGCGTCGGAGATCATTACCGGCGATATGCCGACACCGGTCAAATACTACAGTGATGAGATCAGGGATGCCTACAAGAAGGTGGAAGCGATCGCGGATAAGCAGCTTCTGGATAAGCTGCCGGAGGATCTGCGCGGGGAATATGAGAAGATCTTCTGTGCCGCGGAAGATGAGGATGAGAAATATATGCGCCGCCTGGTGA
>JAXJTA010000216.1:0-2234 GCA_036309825.1 Eubacterium sp.
CCTTGAAGCGGTGCAGGGCGACCTGAACGGAGAGGGACAGAGCGAAAACCGCATCCGCCTGCGCATGGGCGTGTATTCCAACGTCGATAAGGAGCTGGACATCGAGCGTCGCTTCGACCGGGCCAAGCTGGCCGCCGACACCGTGAAGGGCAGCGTTACGAAGGTGATCGGGCGATATGACGACTCTATGCATGAGGCCGAGCTGCTTGCCGAGCAGCTGATCGAGGACTTTCCCGCGGCGATCCGGGAGCGTCAGTTCCAGATTTACTACCAGCCGAAATTCGACGTGCGGCCCAATGAACCGGTCCTTAGCAGCGCGGAAGCGCTGGTGCGGTGGAACCATCCGACGATGGGCATGGTGAGTCCCGGTGTATTTATTGCCCTGTTTGAAAAAAACGGACTCATTTCGACGCTGGATCAATATGTCTGGTCCGAAGCTGCGGCGCAGATCAAGCAGTGGAAGGAACGGTTCGGGGTCACGCTGCCCGTATCCGTCAACGTCTCCCGCGTCGATCTGTATGATCCGGAGCTTGTCGAGAAATTACAGGATATCGTGACGCGCAACGGGCTGACCTGCCGGGAGCTTTTGCTGGAGGTCACAGAGTCCGCCTATACGGAGGACGCGGAGCAGATCATCGAAACGGTCACGCAGCTTCGCGAGCTGGGCTTTCGGATCGAGATGGACGACTTTGGTTCGGGCTATTCCTCTCTCAATATGCTCACGTCGCTCCCCATTGACGCTCTGAAGCTGGACATGCAGTTTATCCGAAACGCGTTTAAGGAGCGGAAGGACACACGGCTTCTGGAGGTCATGATCCTGCTGGCAGAGTCCTTTGAGCTGCCGACGATAGCCGAGGGGGTGGAGACCGCCGAACAGATGTTCACACTCAAGATGATGGGCTGCGCCATCATCCAAGGCTATTATTTCTCACGTCCTCTCCCTGCGGAGGAGTTTGAAATGTTCATCGCCGAGCGGAAGGAAATCGAACCGCACACAGAGGCAAAGCGCAGCCAGACGAGAAAAGGTAACTATACATATGATGCGCTCCATGATCCTCTGACGGGGCTGTATAACAACAGCGCCTTTGAGATCCTGTTCCATGACGCGGATCAGGAGCACATTGCTGTACTTATCGCCAACATCGACGACTACGCCGAACTCAGGAAAAGCCGGGGGCGGGTATACGCAGACAGCCTGGTTCGCCGTGTGGCAGAAGTTCTGCGAAGCAGCTTCCGCTCGGTAGATCATATTTGCCGATTGAAAGAAAACGAGTTTGTCGTAATCATGTCAAGGATCACCAGTGCGCAAAAAGAACTGGTCTTTTCCAAAATCGAGCATGTGACCCATATTCTTCGGGAAGGAACGGAGGAACTTTTGCCTGTCACGCTGAGCGTGGGCATCGCCTTCTCCGACCGAGAGCAGCCGGATGGAGACGTCTTTCAGGATGCGGACAAAGCGCTCCGGCGGATGCGGGAGATCCGGCAATCCGGCTATGCGGTATATTGAATGAATCAAGATCAGGAAAGGATGAAAGAAAATGACGATCAACGATCTGAAAACCTACGGCGCCAATACAGAGGAAGGTCTCGGGCGCTGCATGAACAACGAGAGCTTTTATCTTCGGCTGGTGAAAATGATCCCGGGAGACGCGAGCTTCCCGAAGCTCTATGACGCCGTTGAAAACGGCGACCTGGATATCGCCTTTGAAGCCGCGCACGCGCTCAAGGGCAGCACGACGAATCTGGCGCTGACGCCGATCTCCGCCCCGGTCATAGAGATCACCGAGCTGCTGCGCGCAAGAACGCAGACGGATTATTCGGCGCTGATCGATCAGATCCGTGAAGCCCGTGACGAGCTGGCACGCATCTGTGAGGAATAATCGCTTTCTTCATTGGTTTCTGTGATCCTGCGGAAAAAGAGGTATGTACTCTGCAGGTCTCCGGAGGAGAGGACTTGCAGAAGAGGGAGACGTTTAAAAAAGGATGGATTTCGATATGAAGAAAGCGCGGATCGCCCTTGTCAATATCGCGATCATGGTGGGAATACTGGTCTTTGTTATCCTGTATTCCAACTACGAAGGCAAGGCTGTCTATCGCCGTCAGGTAGAGAGCTTTGTAAGCACCACCGTCGCGATGGAGCATGTGACGGAAAACTATCTGCAGGGGGAACAGAACATCTGTGATTTGCGGGCGTTCTATATCAACGGCAGAAGGATGACCATGGAGGAAGCGGC
>JAXJTA010000217.1:0-6472 GCA_036309825.1 Eubacterium sp.
CGTTTAACGATGTCCCGCTTTGGCCCTCCTCTCACTTAGAATTTTTTTATTCCAGAAGAGGAATGCTCCGATTAGAGCAAGGCCTCCGAGGAGCAAGAGGAAAATGTTGCGGCCGAGTCCGCCGGTTCCCGGAAGGATAACACCCGGTTTGTTGGTGATCTCGAAGCTCAGTGTGCGGTTCTCCCATTTGGTTCCCGTAACTGTGCCGGTCGCTTTGCCTGCGTCAACGACGGTCGCGCTGTCCGTTGTGGACTTCTCTGTCAGTACGATCCTGATCGGTGAACCGAACAGATAATAGCCGTCCTTTGCCTGCAGCTCTTTCAAATAGTAGGTTCCGGTCGGCAGATCGCTTACCGCGAACACGCCGTCCGTACTCGTCGTCAGTGTATCGACGGTACCCTTGTCATCGCGGGTATAGATGCTGCCCGCCTGCGTGAACTTGATCCGGTTGGCTTCCGTACATGCCTCATCGGTGTAGAGAGCAAATGTGACGTCACTCAGAACCTCTGTTGTGTCTTTCTCATTTACCTTCCTGATGTCAAAGCCGTAGGATGCTTTCATCTTGTTGGTAAGTACGGTCTTTGTATTGTCGGTGGTCTCCGTCGGCTGAACCTCGTAGGTCGTACCGTTGTAGGTGACCGCTGTGCCTTCGGCCGCAACCTTCGGCTGATTCTTGTCATCGACCGCGATCGCGCCGTTCTCATCCTGCTCGACCTCAACGATCCGGTACTCATAAGGATCCTTATCGTTGTTGTCCTTGTACTGCAGGAGACCGGAGATCGCTGCCGTCCAGTTTCCGCTTGCGTCCGGCTTCAGATAATAAACGGAGAAGTATACGCCGTCCGCCTCGGTATTGGCACCCGTGATCGTATATCCCTTGATATCGATCGGTGTGAAGGCGCTTTCCGATGCGGCCTTTCTCTGAAGCTGTACGTAGATACCTTCCGGAAGATTTGTATTGTACGGATCTCCCGCCGGGTCTACCCACTTCTTCGTGAGTTCTACATTGACCTTCGGTGATTTGATGTTGCTGAATTCGTAGCTGTAGACGCTGTTTCCGTCCTCACGCTTCTCCAGCGCATCGGTTACGGTGTAGCCGTTCGCGGCGTCACCGTTGAAACTCATCTTCTCCCCGTTCTTTGTGACGGTGTCGAGGGATACATTCTCTTCGCCGTTCGGGTTGGTCTCGGTGATGGTGTAGTTCGAGTTCAGCGGAATTCCGGTGATCTCTGTCTCCTCGCCGATGCCCAGATCATACTCGTAAACGATCGGGGTGCTGAGCGTTACGCCCGCAACCGAGGTGATCGTTACCTTGAAGTGGTACTTCTGGGTGATCGGGAAGCTGTTGTCCGCCTGCACCTTCTTCAGCTTGATGCTGCCGGTGTTGACCTTGTTGACAACGGAAGCCGTCACGTCGATGGACTCGATCATGTCCTCCGGATCACGGAAGTTGCGGAAGACGAAGGATGCCTGGTCCGTATCTTTTCCGTCCGGATTCTGATTCTTGTAGGTCTTGCTGTACCGGTTGTTTGTCTTGTCGTCGGTATCGATCAGATCCGCCTGCGCGGATACGAGCTCTGTCCGGTTATCCTCCGGCGCTGTGCCGTCTCCGGAAAGTGCCGTGCCGTTCGCGTCGGAAAGCGACCAGCTTACCGAGTAGAGATCGGTGTCGACGTTTTTCTCGGTGACCGAGATATAGGAGCCCCGGCGGAACTGGTTTACGAAGGTCGCGCACTCGTTGTCCTTCAAGGTAAACTGTCCGTTGGAGACGTTCGCTGCCGTGGAGGAGCTGCCGCCCTTCACATTCTTTGTGTACTCCGCACCGTTTGCCGGCTCGAGCTCACCGCTCGCCGCGGAGGTGTAATCCGGGATCTCGTTCTGCTTAACGCCGAAGGAGGTTCCCGTCTGACCGGTTCCTGTCGCCGCGCCGCTGAAGGTGAAGTCCTTCAGATAGAAGCTCAGGTTCTGATAATCCTGGTAAGCAAATTTGATCGATTTGAGCTTGGTGTAGTCGAAGCTTCCGCTTCCGCCGAGCTTTGTCAGATCAACGGTCATCGTGCCCCAGGTACCGCGCTTCAGCGTTGTCGCGGTCGCGCAGGTGCTCAACAATCCGGAGATCTTGTTGCCGTTCATGTCTTCCAGTTCGATGGAGGCACGATCCAGCTTCATATCATATCCGGAGTAATTGTGCTGATACAGATAGGAGAACGTCAATGTTCTTCTGGTCGCCGCATTGCCGTTGGCATTCGGCGCATCGATATTGAAGCCTTCCGGTGTACTCAGGATACCGTAGCGGTTCGCCCAGTCGGTGCCGGCCGTTTTTGCCGACCACTGATAGGAGCCCGCGTAGGTTCCGGAGGAAGCGAAGTTGACAACACTCGATGCGGGTGACGCACTGCCCGGCGTATACGTGATTGGTTCGGGAGCGGAATATCCGTTGTCCTTGTCTCCGTAATGGGTCGCCAGATTTTCAATACCGAAGGTGAAGTCCTGGTTCTTGAAGATAGCGGCGATCTCCGTGTTGTTCATCAGATCCGTATTGACTTCGGAGGTATCGACCGCTTTCTCCACGGTCAGGTCATTCTGATCCGGCCAGTTGAAGCGGACCTTCATGTTCGACTCCCACTGTCCTCGCTCCATGTAGAACATGGTAACGACGTGTTTGCCGGTTCCGAGGTCGCCGACGATATCGCTCAGCGATTTCTCCACGCCGGTGCTTCCGTTATCGGTGGAATCCTGTACGGACGCCTTTACGCCGCTGACCCAGACGGTATTGCCCGGAACGGTGTGTGTAACTTTCGTCTGCTTTGTACCTGTGGTATCGGAGAAGTTATAAGCCAGTCCGTCATTGGAGAAGTTGATCACACCGGAGGTTCGTCCGTGTTCACCACCGATATCCATGACAAGCTTGCCGTCGATAAATACCCATACATCATCATCTCCGGAGAACTCGAAGGTGATCGGCTTCTTAACGCCGCTGCCGTCATCGGCAAAAACGTCGCCGTCGGCCGTCAGCTTGAACGGGAAGTCCAGTCTGGTGCCGAAGCCGTAGTTGTAACGCATGGAGCCGGTGCCCACATCCGTATCGTTCAGCGGGAAGAATCCGTAGGTATTGGAAACGCCGTCCCTACCACTTTCAGTACCGGTGGAATCGACGTTTTTACTCCAGTTCTGATGGCCGACATCCTGCAGATAATACTGCCCGGAGGAGGACTGCTGCATGTGCAGCGTCGTCTCGGCACTGTCGAACTCCCAGTAATCTACGTGGTCGTCTTCCACCTTCGTGAACGGGAATTTTACATCGGAATATACATTACCGAGGACCGTGTTCTTGGAGTTATTTCCCAGAAGGAAATCGCTGTTAAAGAACGGAAGAACTTCCGAGCCGTCCGACGTCAGAAGGCTTCCTGTGCCTTTCCCGGAATATCCCGCGAGGCTGCTGTTTACAAGTCCCCATGCCGCGTCATCGTAACGCCCCTGGTCACTGATGTTTCCGGCGTTCGCCATAACGGAGTTGTTGCTTGAATAGAAGGCCGGTGACTCGGTGTAGCCGTTCAGTCCCAGAGTCGCCTGAATATCCTTGAACTGATTGCCCCATCCGCCTACACTTGGCTGGAAATGGCCTTCGTACAGTTTCGTATCAGTGCCTGTTCCATAGTAATCGCTCAGTGCCTGGTTGAACTGCCTGTAGCGCACATAGGAGCGCTGCGAGCCGGTCGTAGACTCTGTAGAGCTGTTGTAGTACTCGTTTGTACCGTTCAGTTCGAAGTCGGTATAGTAATCATAGAAGGAAGAGTCTACATACAGCGTCTTTGCCTGTCTGGTAAAGGAATCCGTACCGGTGACAGTCACAATATCCTTGCTGTTTGTCTTTGCCGCGTTTTCCTTTTCCGGATCGCGGATCGTGTACGGCGCGTCCCAGTAACCTTCACGAAGGCCGCCGTCGTAGATCGTCTTGTCCGAGGTGTCCGCGTAGAAGCAGGTCGCGTCGGAATCCAGCTTCATCCAGCCGGTCGCCTGTCCGTACCACTTGTCATCGATGATGGTGTCTGCGTCGACCTTCTTGGAATAGAAGCGGACATAGCCGTTCTCGTATCCCGCCGGAATAGCGATCCTGTAGGTATCGGAGAAGGTATGCTGTACGTCGTTGATCGGCATTGTAACAGTCGTCGGCGCCGTCATCGCTTTCAGTTCTGTATGATTGGAGCCGTCGCTGCTCTTGGAGAAAGCCGCGTAGATCACGTTTGTCTCCGGCGCGCCCGACTGGTCATTGCTGTACGGCATTCCGCCGCCGCCGTAACCTTCGTTTGAGCTTCCTTTATAGGAAAGTTTGGAGAGCGTCGCGTCGAAGTAGACTGCGTTCTCCTTGACGACCTTGATCGTAGCTGTACGTGTGCTTCCATCTTCCATAGCAGCTGTGATCGTCGCCGTGCCTTCTTTGATTCCTTTAATAGTGACCGCGCTGTCACCTGT
The DNA here is from genome assembly GCA_036309825.1 of Eubacterium sp. Classification (GTDB taxonomy): domain Bacteria; phylum Bacillota; class Clostridia; order Lachnospirales; family Lachnospiraceae; genus Bilifractor. Next base: position 4,474 of record JAXJTA010000217.1, read on the forward strand.
CGTTGTGACAGATGCTACTGTATCATCTGAAGAAGTCCAGGAAGTTACCTTGTAGCCAGCCGGAATCGTTAATCCGATTTCTTCGTCGATGCCGATCGTCTTGTCCTCAAGGCCGAGGGCGGAAGACCAGGAAGTGCTGCTCAGATTTGCATTGCTGTACAAATCCAGATCTGCGGATGAATTACTGTAGGTTTGGTTTGCCGTTTGGTTTCCAGCTCCGCTATTTCCATTGTTGAAGATGACACCTACAGAATCCCACTGTGAATTTGTAAATGTATAATAGTAAAGTCCTGTAGCAGAATCCAGACTCATTACAGCACCAGGCCATGCACCGGTTGGATTATACTGCTGTCCCTCTCGCCATATGAAGACGTGCGGGCTTGCCCAGTTTGCCTCATTTTTCAGATATATTGTGTAGCTATCCGTGTTCGCGGCTCTGGCTTTTCTCGGTCCGCCGATCGCTGCGGCTGTGCTCTCCTCAGCTTCTCCGGCATCCTCCGCTTCCGGATCCTCCACTGCTTCTTCCGAACCGTCGCTCCAGACCGCGTACAGGGTAAGCGCGGAATTGTCAGCGGTCAATGTTACCTCGCTTCCGGCTGCCAGAAGTGCTTCGGGATCGCTGACCGACGGATCGGTGCTCCATCCCTCGAAGGTGTAGCCTTCCGCTTCCGGTACCGTCTCCGTGATCGCGTGTGTCGCTTCCGCATATTCCGAGGTGAATTCCTCGTCCTCCGGGAAGGTCGTGATCGAGTCGATCGCCTGTACCGAATCATAGATGATCGAGTATGTATATTCTGTTGTTCCCGAGTCCGAACCCGCGTCCTCCGCAAAAACAGTAGCACCCGGCAGGGTGAGGATCATCGCCACCGCCAGCAGTGTAGTTAGAATTTTTTTCATAAATCTCGTCATCTCAGGCCTCTTTCAGTGTTGCACGAAATTTTACTATCTATATTGTCAGTCTAACTCTGTATACTATGAGTATAGTAAACGTTTCCTATGTATATCATTTAAATAGATTTTATGCGGTTGTAAACGTTTCCGATTATGTCATCATACTCCCGGGCCGCTATCCTTGCAACAAAAATCTTCGAAATCGTCATTCTATATTAAGATGCCTTTATGTTTTTGTATGTCTTGCACAAATGGGTGCTTGCATTGCCCGGCCCCTTTTTCGCGCCCCGGAATATTGTCATTCATCCGCTGATTTGATACAATTTCCAGTAGATGACCAACGAAAATGCGCCCGCGAAAAAGGCGCTTCCTGCTCAACGAGGGTGAAAATGGATACTTCGATCAACGAAACGCTCACGAATATTTACGAAATTTGCGACTATTTGGAGTCCAAGGGAATTCCGAACCGCTCTCTTCCTATTAAGATGAAAGAGATCCAGCGGCAGAACTTCATCAGCTTTATTCTGTATCTGGCCTTTGCCGACGGATCCTACAATTCCACGGATGCCGCCTATCTGCAGACGCAGCTCGGCACAGCGATGACTTCCGCCCGCGCGTCCGAGCTGAAGAGCAAGCGCATGCTGAACGATGACCATTTCGGCGCCGAGGCACCGCTCGTTCTCAAATATTTTGTCATCGCGGATGCGGGACACAAGATCCGTGCCGACAAGTATCGCAACCAGAAGGCGCGCCAGCTCGTGAAGGCATATAGGGAGCTCGGTGAGGACTTCCTGGCAAGCCGCGACAGCGCCGATCCCCTCGTTGTGGGCACACTGACCCGCTATCTGATCATGCTCGACAACTTTCTGAAGGAATACGGCCTGCTCCGCCCCGACCAGAAGACCAGGCCGGCTTCTCCCCGTCGGAACGGCGGCGGCTCCTTCGCCGCGGCAGGTGCAGCAGGCGGATCCGCAAATGCTTACAAAGGAAGCGGCACCGCGCCCGCAAACGGCAATTCCGCTTCTTCCGACGATGACAACGCAGAGCCGCCGTCAACGGATGATCTGATCGCGGAGCTGAACTCTCTGATCGGCCTGACTTCGGTCAA
>JAXJTA010000218.1:0-12002 GCA_036309825.1 Eubacterium sp.
GATTTCGTGCTCTGGAAGCCGAAGAAGGAAGGGGAGCCGTACTGGGAGTCCCCGTGGGGCGACGGCCGTCCGGGCTGGCACATCGAGTGCTCTGTCATGTCCAAGAGATATCTCGGCGATTCGATCGATATCCATGCGGGCGGTGAGGATCTGATCTTCCCGCATCATGAAAATGAGATCGCGCAGTCCGAGTGCGCAAACGGTGTTCCGTTCGCAAATTACTGGCTGCACAATGCGTTTCTCAACATCGACGGTGTGAAGATGAGTAAATCTCTCGGAAACTTCTTTACCGTAAGAGACATTACCGCGCAGTATGATCCGGCGATCCTCCGCTACTTCATGCTTTCCGCGCATTACAGAAGCCCGCTGAACTTCAGCAGAGAGATCATGGAATCCTCCAAAAATTCTCTGGAGCGTATTATTAACGCCGTTGACCGCCTTGCGGACACGGAAAAGAGCGGTGCGGACGGTGAACTGACCGCCCGGGAAAACGAAAAGCTCGAAGAGATGAAGCAGTTCCGCAAACAGTTCGAGGACGCAATGGATGATGATCTGAATACCGCGGATGCTATTGCTGCCGTCTTCAACCTTGTAAAGTTTGCCAATACGGAAGTTGTCGGAAAGGCACAGGCTGCGGATGAGACGGAAGTCTCGACGAAAGCGTTTGCGGCTGCCGTGAAGAAAGAGATCCTGGATCTGACCGATATCCTCGGTCTGAAGGTCGTTCGCGCCAAAGAAGCGGATCTTGACGCGGAAGTCGAGGCAAAGATCGAAGAGCGTCAGGCTGCCCGCAAGGCAAAGGATTTTGCAAGAGCCGACGCGATCCGCGATGAACTTCTGGCAATGGGCATCGAATTGAAGGATACCCGTGAAGGAGTAAAATGGAAAAGAGTGTAAGTCAGTATTCCCCGCTTACCCTGGCCTACATCGGAGACGCGATCTACGAACTCGTCATCCGTACCAAAGTCGTCCGGGAGTGTGATATGCCGGTCAATAAGCTTCACAGAAAGGCCACGGAGCTGGTGAACGCTGCCAGACAATCCGCGATGATCCGTGTGATCGAGCCGATGCTTACGGAAGAAGAGGCGCATATCTATCACAGGGGCAGAAACGCCAAGGCCAATACCAAAGCAAAAAATGCGGGAATTCAGGATTACAGACGTGCAACCGGATTTGAGGCAGTAATGGGCTATCTCTATCTGAAAGGGGATACCGAACGCATGACGGAGCTGATCACGGAAGGCCTGAAGGGCACTGAAAACATGTAAATAACGGGGCTGTCGAATTCGACGGCCCTTTTGTCATACTTAAAAGGAGAATTTTCAATGCGTAATATTCGTAAGCACGACCCCAATTCCAATACAGGCAGAAGCAGATCGGAAGGAAGAAAAAACACGCGGAAAAACCCGGGTGACTCAAGAAGCGGGGCGGCGGAACGCCATGAGAAGGGAAAAAAATTCCGGAGGGAACAGGAAGGTGCCGGAACAGCGCGCCGCGCAGAGGGTGATCCCGCCGAGATTCGGGAGAACGAAAACCGCATCGAAGGCAGAAATGCCGTTTTGGAAGCGTTTCGTTCCGGACGGACCGTCGACAAGATCTATGTGCAGGCCGACCTGCATGACGGACCGATCTCCACGATCCTTCGCGAGGCGAAGAAGGCGGGAAGCGTCATCAATTATGTTGATAAAGAACGGCTTGATCAGATGTCGGAGACGGGTGTTCACCAGGGTGTCATCGCAGCGGTTGCTTCTTACGAATATTCGACGGTAGAAGCAATTCTGAAAAAGGCGGAAGAAAAAGGAGAAAAACCGTTTCTCTTCCTTCTGGACGGCATTGAAGATCCGCATAATCTGGGCGCGATCATTCGTACAGCCAATCTGGCCGGCGCGCACGGCGTCATCATCACCAAGCATCGCGCAGTGGGCCTGACGGCAACCGTAGCCAAGGCATCTGCCGGCGCGATCAACTATACGCCGGTTGCCAAGGTCACCAATCTGGGTAATGTGATCGATGAGCTGAAAGAGAAGGGACTGTGGTTCGTTTGTGCCGACATGGGAGGCACCAGGTTCTTTGATCTGGATATGAAGGGACCGATCGGCATCGTGATCGGCAACGAGGGAGAGGGCGTTAGCCGTCTGATCCGCGAAAAATGTGATTTCACCGCGTCGATCCCGATGAAAGGCGATATCGATTCGTTGAACGCGTCCGTAGCGGCAGGTGTTTTTGCCTTTGAGGTCGTCAGACAGCGCGGTTGATCGGATAAGGGGAGCAGCAGCCGGATGGGAAAAAAGAAAGACGCGATCGAAGGGCTGACGGATGAGCAGCTCTTTCGGGAATACAGGAACGGAAATGCCGAAGTGGAGGAGATCCTTCTGCGCCGGTACAAGAAGACAGTACGCAATCTCGCGGGGGAATTATACCTGGCGGGTGGAGACCGGGAGGATCTGATCCAGGAGGGGATGCTGGGACTGTTGAAGGCGGTTCGGGAATATGATCCGGAGAAGGGGGCATCCTTTCAGACCTTCGCGAGGCTTCTTGTCCTGCGGCAGATGTACAGCGCGATCGAAGCCTCGGGCCGGCAGAAGCACAGGGTCCTGAATACATCGATCTCTATTACAGAGCTTGAAGAGATGCAGGAGGATTCGCGGCTCGGTATGGCGGACAGCCCGGAGAATATCGTCCTCGGCAACGAGAACATGCAGATCATTACAGGTAAGATCAGGGACTCCCTGAGCCCCATGGAAAACCGTGTGCTGGATCTGTATATGGAGGGCCGCAACTATGCGCAGATCGCGCAGATCCTCGAAAAAACGCCGAAATCCGTGGATAATGCTTTGCAGAGAATTCGCGCAAAAGTGGCAAAACTTGCAATATTTGATGCATGATGATATAATCTGAAAGATTATGTGTTAGTTTTTTATGAAAGCAAAGGTCCGGGACAGGGAAAAGGCCCGCTCCGTAAGCCCCATTGGGACATAGAATACAAAATTCGGATAAGGTTGAGGAGTATAGACATGAGCACAAATGATACCAGATCTTCAGGAACGCGCAGACCCTCGCGTGAAAATGAATCCGGGGCTCGCAGAACCGGAAAAAAGCGTATGTCGCGCAAAGCGCGCATGAGAAGAAGGAGAAGAGCGATCGCCATTCTTGTCTTCCTGATCGCCATTCTTGCGGCAGTAGCGGTTCTTGGACTGCTGAAGCTCAATTCCACGATCGGAAAGGTCCACAAGGTAAATACTACACCGACTTCCGTCATCGCGGCATCGGAGGAGACCTTTGTACAGGATGCTACCGAACCGGACACCTTATCAGCGCAGGATGTCGATTTCAACGCGGACGGCATTGAGCTGATGGAGCAGGACGGCGTCAAAAACATTCTGCTGATCGGACAGGATCGAAGAGAGGCGGAGGGCGAGGACAGAGCACGTTCCGATTCCATGATCCTCTGCAGCATCAACTGCAATGAAAAAACGATCACACTGACATCCTTCATGCGTGATATGTACGTGCAGATCCCCGGATACAGCGCGAACCGTATCAATTCCGCGTATATGTTCGGCGGCATGGAACTGCTTGACCAGACGATCGAGCAGAACTTCGGCATCCATGTGGACGGCAATGTGGAAGTGGATTTCGATGGCTTCGTCAACTCGCTTGCGGTCATCGGACCGATCCCGCTGGAGATCACCCAGGAAGAGGCGGATTATCTGAACGGCGGTGCCTGGGAGGACCAGGAAGAGTATGGAAATGACGGAACCTGGGCGATTCAGCCGGGCACAGCGGACAATCCGTCCTGGCTTGCCCCGCAGCAGGCACTGGCATATTCCCGTATGCGTTACATCGGCAACTCCGACTGGGATCGTACCGAGAGACAGAGAAAGGTTATTCAGGCTGCCTTCAAGCAGGCTCTGCAGCTTGATCTGCCGAAGCTGATCGCGGCCGCAAATGCCATTTTCCCGAATCTGTCCACAGATATGGAGACTTCCGAGCTGCTCAGCATTGCGAAGACGATCTACGTCAATAAGATCACCACGATGGAGAGCTACAGGATTCCGGTGGATAATTATTACAGCCCGGAGACGATCGAAGGCATGTCCGTCCTTGTGCCGGACCTTTCGATGAACGCGCAGTATATCCAGAACTATATCTACGGCACACCGATCGATGAGTCGCAGGCAAGCAGATATAATTACGGTTCCGACGGCAGCGGTGATACCTATTACGATGACACCTCTTACTATGACGGATCTTCCTATGACGGCGGTTCCTACGACGACGGTTCCTACGACGATAGTTATTCCGAGGAAACCTACTATGATGATGGATCTTCCGACGACGGATCTTCCGACAACGACAGCTATTCTGAGGAAACCTATTAAAGGTGAGTTCGTGTTGATTGACCGTCTTGAGTTTATGATTTGAGACCCGGCAGGAGCGTTTATGGAAAATAAGCGAGTTACGCATACAGCCCGATTGATCCTGCGGCTATGGAATACCGCATGGTTCGCGTTTATCTGGCTCAGGTTGTATAACAATTTTGTTTTTCAGACCTATAAGGTCATCGGTGCACTGTTCAGTATTCTGTTGTTCTACATCATTTACAACTGGCTCTGCAGTGTGTATAAGGCATTCCGTATCGCGTCAACGGACATCGGAGAGATCGCTTTTTCGCAGTTCATCTCCTTTGCGGCGGCGGATCTGCTGCTGTATATCGAGTGTCTGCTGATCTACAATCAGTACGTGGATATCCTTCCCGGCGCGACGATCGTTGTCATTCAGCTTCTCGGCACGGTCGCCATTACGCTTTTCAGCAAGCGGTATTTTATGAAGCATGTGCCGGCGCAGAAGACGATCGTCCTCTACGGTACGGAGCACAGCTACGAGGACACCGTCAACTTTGAACAGCGTCTGATGAAGAAGTACCGTCACCTTTTCGATATCCTGTACACCGAAAAGGAAACGATCGATGAAGAGGTCTTTCTGCAGAGACTGCAGGGCGTCGAAACGGTCATCATGTACGATGTCAGCGGTGCTGCCCGCTCACGCTGCACTACGATCTGCCTGGAGCAGCTGAAGAATTTCTACTTTACTCCGCGGATCGAGGATATTCTCGACCTTGGCTGTGAGCCGAAGCATCTGCTCGACACACCGCTGATGAAGTACGAGTACGTCTATGAAAACAAGCGGAAGCAGACCATCAAGAGGATTCTTGATATTGTCTTCTCTCTGTTTTTCCTGATCCTTCTGTCACCGCTTCTTCTGATCACCGCGATCGCGATCAAGGCAGAGGACGGCGGTCCCGTGTTCTACAAGCAGAAACGGTATACCAAGGGCGGGAAGGTCTTTGATATTCTCAAGTTCCGGAGCATGATCGTGGATGCCGAGAAAAACGGCATGATCCCATCAACATCCGGCGACCCGCGTATCACAAAGGTCGGCAGGATCATCCGCAGCACGCGGATGGACGAGGTACCGCAGTTCATCAACATCCTGAAGGGCGAGATGAGCTTTGTGGGACCGAGACCGGAGCGTCTCGAGACGGTGGCTCTTTATATGAAGGAGCTCCCGGAGTTCCGCTACCGCATGTCCGTAAAGGGAGGCCTCACCGGTTACGCGCAGGTATTCGGCAAATACAACACATCCGCCAGAGACAAGCTTCTGCTGGATATGATGTATATCGAAAAGCAGTCCACGCTTCTTGACTTCAAGATCGCTCTTCTGACGATCCGCACGGTTTTCCAGAAGGAAAGCACCGAAGGCTTTTCCAAGGAGACCAGCGATCAGATGAACAAGAGCTCACAGGAAGATAAAAACTGAGACAGGAATTGCATGAAAGCTGTTATTCTGACACATTCATCTACATATGAGAGCCGGGCGGAAGCCGTCGGACGTTATCTGGAAGATTCCGGATGGAATGTCACCTATATCGAATCGGACTTCGATCACCGGACAAAAACAAATATCAGACGGACCGCACGGAACCATGTGTATCTGCACATGGCTCCGTACCGTCGGAATATTTCTCCCGGAAGATTGAAATCGATCCGGGATTTTTCGCGTCTGGCGGAAAAAACGCTCGACACGATGGAGTTTGATCTCCTCTATGTCTGCATTCCCGCGAATTCGCTGATGAAGGCCGCCGCCGTTCAGGCGGCAAAGCATCAGGCAAAGCTCGTGGTCGATCTGATCGATCTCTGGCCCGAATCGCTCCCGCTCAGTTTTGCGGAAAAGCTGCCGGCGATACAGACCTGGCGGCGCGAGAGGGATGATTATATCGGATCCGCGGACCTGATCTTTACCGAGTGCGGCCTGTATCAGGAGCTGGTCGATCTTCCGATGGACAAAACGCATACGCTGTACTGGTTCCGCGGCTGGACCGAGAGACCCGTTTTTCTCCCGCATGCGGACGAGGGGATCATTCGGATCGCGTATCTGGGAAGTATCAATCATATCATCGATATCAAACTGATTGCGGACCTTCTGGCGAAGATCCGGGAGAAGAAGCGCGTACAGCTCCACGTGATCGGTGACGGGGAGAGCAGAGATCTCTTTCTCGATGAAGTCAGGAAGAAAGAAATCGATGTTGTATGGCACAGCACGGTCTATGATGACGTGAAGAAGAGGAAGATCCTCGGAGACTGCGATTTTGGGCTCAACGTGATGGTCGAAAGCGTGCGCGTCGGGCTGACGATGAAGTCGCTCGACTACCTGGCGGAAGGCCTTCCGCTCATCAACACGATCCGGGGAGATACCGAAAAACTGATTCGTGATGCGGATGCCGGCATCCTGCTCGATCGTGACAACGTGGAAGCAGCTGCCGACGCGGTGATCGCCGCCGCGGGAAATATGGATATGCACCGGAACGCGCGCGATCTGTACGAAAAGTATTTCACGGAGGAAAGCTTCCGCGAGACGCTTGCGAAATTTCTTCCGGTTGAGAGCGTTCCCCGTCCGCAGGTCTCGGTCGCTATGGCCGCATGGAACGGAGAGAAATATATCGGGGAACAGATCGATTCGATCCTTTCGCAGCTCACGGATACCGACGAGCTGGTGATCTCTCTGGATCCGTCAACGGATGGGACGGAAGCGATCATCCGGCGGTATGAAGATCCGAGGATCCGGCTGCTCGACGGTCCGGGAAACGGCGTGATCGCGAATTTCGAGAACGCGATCAGGAACTGCCGGGGCGAATATATTTTTCTCGCGGACCAGGATGATGTCTGGCTTCCCGGTAAGGTGGAGCGCGTGAAGGAAGCCTTCCGGAACCGGGAGGGAGAGCGGACGCTCGCGGTGATGCATGACGCGAAGATCGTGGATGCCTCGCTTGCGGACAGCGGACAGACGTTTTTTGCCTTTCGCGGATGCAGGACCGGCATGAAGGAAAATATTCTGAAGAATACCTATATCGGATGCTGTATGGCATTTCGAAGGGCGCTTCTTCCGCATATTCTGCCGTTCCCGAAGGAGATCCCGATGCACGATCAGTGGATCGGTCTGATGGCGGAAAAGTACGGAAGAACGGAGCTGATCCGGGAACCGCTTCTCCTGTACAGGAGGCATGGAGAGAATGCCACCGATACGAAACACGCCGGCGCGGCGCAGATGATCCGCTGGAGAGCGGGGATTCTGGCGGCAGTCTTGAAGAAACGATGAAAATATTGTATGATATAAGTTACGAAAATATTAACCGGGGAGAATGCAGCACGGCTCTCCGTACAAACACTGCTTCACAGGGTAGTTATTATCGTAATCGATATAGGAGGAAATTATGAAGGGAATTATTCTGGCCGGTGGATCTGGCACACGTCTGTATCCGCTGACAAAGGTTACATCCAAGCAGCTGCTTCCGGTCTATGATAAACCGATGATCTATTATCCGCTGTCTGTACTGATGAATGCGGGTATCCGTGATATTCTGCTGATCTCGACACCGGCGGACACCCCGCGCTTTGAGGAGCTGCTGGGAGACGGCCATCAGTTCGGCATCAATCTGCAGTACAAGGTACAGCCGTCACCGGACGGACTGGCACAGGCGTTCATTATCGGCGCGGATTTCATCGGTGATGATACCGTTGCCATGGTTCTGGGCGACAATATTTTTGCGGGTCACGGCCTCAAGAAGAGACTGAAAGCCGCCGTTGAGAATGCGGAGAACGGTAAGGGCGCGACTGTATTCGGTTATTACGTAGATGATCCGGAGCGATTCGGTATCGTTGAATTTGATAAAAACGGACGCGCGATCTCCATTGAAGAGAAACCGGCAAAGCCGAAGAGCAACTACTGTGTGACCGGTCTGTACTTCTACGACAACCGCGTTGTGGAATACGCGAAGAATCTGAAGCCGTCCGCGAGAGGCGAGCTCGAGATCACCGATCTGAACCGCATCTACCTGGAGGATGAATCGCTCAACGTTGAGCTTCTCGGACAGGGCTTCACCTGGCTCGATACCGGAACGCATGAGAGCCTTGCCGACGCGACCAACTTCGTGAAGACGATGGAGCAGCACCAGCACAGAAAGATCGCCTGCATCGAGGAGATCGCTTATCTGAACGGCTGGATCACCCGCGAGGACGTCATGAGAGAGTACGAGGTGCTGAAGAAGAACCAGTACGGACAGTATCTGCTCGACGTACTGGACGGCAAATATGTCGATATCCTGAATAAGTAACAGAAGGATCACATAGAATATCTCGTATCGAGGATGAATTAACAGAGGATTAAAGGAGAAAAGAATGAACATTATCGTGACCGGCGGCGCCGGATTTATCGGAAGCAACTTTGTATTCTACATGCTGGACAAGTATCCGGAGGACAGAATCATCTGCCTCGACGCGCTGACCTATGCCGGAAACCTGTCTACACTGGCACCGGTTATGGACAGACCGAATTTCCGCTTCGTAAAGCTGGATATCTGTGACCGCGAGGGTGTATACAAACTCTTCGAGGAGGAGCATCCGGACGTTGTCATTAACTTCGCCGCGGAGTCTCATGTAGACCGCTCCATCGCGAATCCGGAGATCTTCCTGCAGACCAATATCATCGGAACGGAAGTTCTGATGGATGCCTGCCGCAAGTACGGCATTCAGAGATATCATCAGGTAAGTACCGATGAAGTATACGGTGATCTGCCGATCGACCGTCCGGACCTCTTCTTCCATGAAGATACGCCGATCCATACTTCCAGCCCGTACAGCACCTCCAAGGCATCTGCCGATCTGCTCGTTATGGCTTATCACAGAACCTACGGACTGCCTGTTACGATCAGCCGCTGCTCCAACAACTACGGCCCGTATCAGTTCCCGGAGAAGCTGATTCCGCTGATGATCGCCAATGCGCTGGCAGACAAGCCGCTCCCGGTTTACGGCGAGGGACTGAATGTACGCGACTGGCTCTATGTAGAGGACCACTGCAAGGCGATCGATCTGATCGTCCGCAAAGGTACTGTCGGTGAGGTATACAATATCGGCGGACACAACGAGATGAAGAACATCGAGATCGTAAAGCTGATCTGTGAGGCGCTCGACAAGCCGGAAAGCCTTATCACGCATGTTACCGACCGTCAGGGACATGACCAGAGATACGCGATCGACCCGACCAAGATCCACAATGAGCTTGGCTGGCTGCCGGAGACCATGTTCAAGGACGGTATCAAGAAGACAATTCAGTGGTATCTCGACAACAAGGAATGGTGGGAGACCATCATCAGCGGTGAGTACCAGAACTATTACGAGAAAATGTACGGAGCAAAGGAGACACTCGACTGATCGAGGGTGCTTCCCTGACAATATTGCACCGGCATGAAGGAGTAATGAACATGAAAGTATTTGTAACGGGCGTCAATGGCCAGCTCGGTCATGACGTGATGAACGAACTTGCGGCACGCGGGATCGAAGGTGTCGGAAGTGATATTACCGAAGTGTACAGCGGTGTCGGCGATGGTTCCGCTGTTACGAAGATGGCATACCGTCAGCTGGATATTACCGATGTGGACAAGGTGAAAGCGACTCTTACGGAAGTAAAGCCGGACGCGATCATCCATTGTGCCGCGTGGACTGCCGTTGATCTCGCGGAAGACGAGGACAAGCAGGCCAAGGTAAAGGCAATCAATGTCGACGGTACGCAGAATATCGCGAATACGGCGAAGGCACTTGACGCAAAGATGCTGTATATCAGCACGGACTATGTTTTTGACGGACAGGGAACAGAGCCCTGGAAGCCGGACTGCACCGACTATGCGCCGCTGAATGTCTACGGCGAGTCGAAGCTCGGCGGCGAACTTGCCGTATCCGGGACGCTCGAGAAGTTTTTCATCGTGCGTATCGCGTGGGTATTCGGCCTGAACGGCAAGAACTTCATCAAGACGATGGTGAATGTCGGCAAGACCCATCCGGAAGTACGCGTTGTCAACGACCAGATCGGAACACCGACGTATACCCTCGATCTGTCCCGCCTGCTCGCTGACATGATCGAAACAGAAAAATACGGATATTATCATGCAACCAACGAGGGCGGATATATTTCCTGGTATGACTTTACCTGCGAGATCTATCGGCAGGCCGCCATGGATACGAAGGTTACACCGGTCACCACAGCGGAATACGGACTTTCCAAAGCGGCGCGCCCCTTCAACAGTCGTCTGGATAAATCCAAACTGGTTGAGAACGGATTCAAGCCTCTTCCCGACTGGAAGGATGCTCTGCATCGCTACCTGGTCGAGATCGGAGAGATCACGGAATAATACACGTGAGCCGCTGTACAGAGTATGCAAGGCATGCAATGTACGGCGGCTTCTTGTGTAATTGCGCAGCAATGTACCCGACATGGAGAGCGAAGATGGCACAGAAGAAGCGAACCATAGAGAATCGAACCATGGAGAATCGACCCACAGATAAACAGACCATAAAGAAACGATCATTAAAAAAGCAAACCCGGAAGAAACACGGCATAGTGCTGGGCACGGCAGTCTGTGTACTGGCGGTCGGCATCCTGATCGGCCTGGTGTACAGCGCGGGATCCGAAAGAAGACCGGCGGATGCGTCCGGTGATACCGGCAGTGATCCGGCAGATACGACCGCAGCAGCCGGCAGTGGTCCGGCAGATTCGAGCGCGGCAGCCGGGGAAAACACATCGATCGTCTATCTGCTTCGCCACGGTGAGACGGAAGCGAATGTGCAGGGATTGTTCATGGGAGGCGGCCAGGATTCGCCGCTTACGGAAGAAGGACAAAACCAGGTCCTCGCCGCGGGGAACGCTCTGAAGGAAGCGGGGATCCACTTCGATTTCGCGTATGCGAGTGAGCTCGGACGAGCGCAGCAGACGGCGGGGATCGTTCTCGATACCTGCGGACAGAGCGATCTGACGCTCTCGATCCTTCCGGGGCTGAATGATGTCTCTCTCGGTCTCGTCGAAGGCAGATCGATGGCGGATGTCAAAGCGGAATACGGTGAAACGAGCATTGACGATTACCTGAACAGCCTTCCGGGAGACGGCTATGTGTCTCCTTTCGGCGCGGAACCCAAGGCGGATTTCAATGCACGGTTCAATGAAGCAATGACAGAGGCGGCGTCAAAGGGCGGTACCGTACTTGTCGTGGCACACAGTTCCGCGGCATTCTGGCTGGCGGACACATTTCCGGGTGTCGTAAACAGTCTTCCGAATGCCAGCATTACGGTTCTGAAGCGGGTGAACGGTTCCTGGGAACTGCTTGACGCGGCCGATACGGATTACGCCGGCTTCCCCGCGAAGAGTGAAGGCTGGTAAGAGAGCCGGCATGCCCGGTGGCGGCGCTCCACGGGTAGAATAACAGTTAATCGGAGAAGAGCAATGGTAAAAACCTACGCGATACTCGTTGTATACAATCGAAAGCTCGAAGAGACAGAAGGCTTTGAGACGTTGAAAGCGCATAAGGAGATCACAGCGGTCGTCTGCGACAACAGCACGACCGACCTGGGGAACAGGGAAGCGGCCGAGGCGAACGGCGCCTTCTACATCGACATGGA
>JAXJTA010000219.1:0-4603 GCA_036309825.1 Eubacterium sp.
CCGACGACCGTGCTTCCCCCGGACTCTTTTCCGAGCTCAAAAGCAACTATGCTTTTGAGCTCGGAAAAGAGTCCGGGGGAAGCACGGTCGTCGGTTTCGAGAACCACAGCGGACGCACGTATCTGGGCGATGGCGTTCAGCCTCTCGGCAGGGTTCTGAAGGGCTATGGCAATAACGGACAGGACGGCACGGAGGGTATCCGTTACAAAAACGTTTTTGGCTCCTATTCACATGGGCCGATTCTTCCGAAGAATCCGGAACTCTGCGACTTCATTCTGAAGACCGCGCTGGAGCGAAAGTACGGAAGCTTCACACTGGAGCCTCTCGCCGACGGCTTTGAGAAAAATGCGCACGACACCGTTCTGGCGGGTGTGATGGCGGGAACAGCCGGAAGAGAAGATTAAATGAAAATACATGCCTTCGTTCGGGCGTAAGTCCGGATCCCGGCATGTATTTTTTTGAGTGATGTAAAGCTGTTTTTCAAATGGCATTATCTTTTTGTTGACATTAAAACGGATTGTGCTATTATATTCCTAACGAATCCATATAAAAACGCTAGGATTTGTCAGAAAAGGATTTGGAGAGTAACCATGAAGACACCGCTTCGTTATCAGGTGACAGAGTTTGACTGCGGTCCGACGGCTGTTATGAATGCTATCAGCTATCTGTATTCGACGGAAGAGATTCCGCCGGATTTTGTCAAGAACGTCTATATGCACACACTGGATGATTACGACGTCAAGGGATTCATGGGGCGAAAGGGCACATCACCGGACGCACTGCGTTTTCTGACCACCTGGTTCAACCGCTACGCGGTCACAACGAATTTTCCGATCCACTGTGAATATTTTGAGGCGGATCAGGTAAATCTGCAGGATGACGGCAGGCTGATCACCTGTCTGAAGAGCGGCGGCGTAGCTGTCGTCAAGTGTATCCTGGAGGTAGAGCATTATGTGACACTGACGGGCATCGATGATGAGTATGTGCACGTTTTTGATCCGTATTTCTGGGATCTGGATTTCGGCAAGAAGGGAATCGTGAGGGTCAGTGATCATCCGATGGAGTATAACCGCCTGATCTCAAGAGATATCATGGAATGCTCCGACGGCTGTGACTACGCGTTCTGCAGGACCGAGAAGCGTGTCTCCATGCTGTTTTCGAAGACGGGCCGGGGAAAAAACTTCGTGCCGCAGACATAATGCAGACATAATGAAGTAAGCTCCGCACGCATCAACACCTGCTGCGGAATTACGATATCCCGAATAACATTTGGGGAACGGCCCGCGGAGTCATCCCGGGCGAGAAGGAGATGCCTGTTCATGTATACAGGCAGACAGGAGGAAAAAATGAAAAAAGGAATTGTTAAGAAAGTACTTTCCGGCGCACTGGCACTTGCCCTTGCGGCAGGTCTTTCCGCCTGCGGCAGCAGCGCGGAAACTGCGGGATCTTCCGCACAGGTATCCGCCGCATCAGGGGAAAGCGAAGCGGCAGAAGCTGTGGCTTCCGGTGACGGCATCGCGAACATCGCTTTTACCGATACGCTCGGAACACTGAATCCGCTGAATATGGACTGGACGTTCATCAACCTGTACGCGACAAGCATGGAGTTCCTTCCGCTTGTTTCGTTCAACAGCTCCTATGGCGTTGATTATCTGCTGGCAGAATCGATAACGACCGATGATAACCAGACCTTCAATATCAAGATCAAGGACGATGCCACCTGGAGTGACGGCGAGCCGATCACTTCCGATGATGTGATCTACACGATCCTGAAGTTCACCTGCCCGGATGTTGCAAACGCGAACTTCGATTTCACACCGTTCAAAGGCTTCAATGAAGACGGTACCTCCGATGCCGGCGCAACGGAGATCGAGGGCATCAAGAAGGTCGACGACAAGAACCTGCAGTTCATTGCCAACGATAAGATGTCGCTCAATACTTTCCTGAACAACGTAGCTACCTGGATCTGCATCGTTCCGCAGCACGTGCTGAAGGATGTCCCGGACAGCGAGCTGCTCACCAGCGACTGGTTCAATCATCCGGACGTAGTCAGCGGTCCGTATATCGTAGATTCCTATGATCCGGCACATTACATTACCTACAAGGCAAACGAGAACTACTTTGCCGGAGCGCCGAAGATCCCGACCGTGAACTTCCGCATTGTCCAGGGCAGCGAGATCCTGGCAGGTCTGGAGTCCGGTGAGATCGATATGGTTCATCCGTCCAGCTCGATTCCGATCGAGGATCGTGCGGAGGTTGAAAAGCTCGAGGGCTTCACCGCAGAGTACACCGATAATATCATCAACGAGATGACCTATTTCAATACCTCCAAGGTAACGGATCCGAAGGTACGTCAGGCTATCGTTTACGCAATCGACCGCGACACGATCGTTAATCAGCTTCTGGCAGGCCAGGGTGAGGTTACCGATGGCTTTATCTGCTCCGCAAGCCCGTTCTACAATGCGGACAAGACAAAGATCGGTTATGATCCGGATAAGGCAAAGGAACTTCTGGCGGAAGCCGGCTGGGACGGTTCCCAGACACTTGAGTATTACGTAAGCTCTTCCGACGCGACCGTAGTAAAAGCCGCGCAGCTCGTACAGCAGTATCTGGCAGCTGTCGGTGTCAAGATCAATATCAATACCGTTGATTTCGCGACCCTGATGGATGTCGCCGGAACCGATGAAGTGGATATGTTCTCCGTTCAGTACACCATTACACCGAATGATTACTGGGCTGATCTGAACAGCCTGATCAATCAGCCGGACTTCAGCTGGACAGGCGGCTGGTTCAACGAAGATGTTGATGCGGCTCTGGCAAAGACGCAGCAGACAACAGACGAGAAGGAGCTTTACGATCTGTACAACAGCATCGAGGAGACTGTCATCGATGAGACACCGACCTTCCCGATGTACTTCCTGAGCAACCTCGGCGTAGTCAGCGACCGCCTGCAGGGCGCGTCCACCCCGTACTACGGCGCGTTTGACAATATCCAGGATTGGGAAATCGCGGAATAACAATGAATTTCAGATAATCAGATAAGAGGCTGTCCGTCCGGATATGAACTGTTCGGAGCGGGCAGCCTCCTTTCGTCTGCATGGAGCGCCTTCTGATCTGCGCGCCGGGATCGCCGACACGGCATTACACTGGATCTGCCGCGGCTGATCGTATCGCCTACGAGGCTGGAAAAATTACGGACGAAAAATGATTCCGGTCTGTTCGATGGAAAATAACCGTGCTATAGTATACTTATTTAGTAGGATTAAAAACGGAAGCGCAGGCTTTGTTTTTGTAAAAAGCGGACAGCTAAGCTAAAGAAAGCTGCCGCATAAAGAAGAGAGGAACGATATGGTTAAACCGGTTCTGGAGGTAAAGGATCTCCGCGTGAAATTTCATAGTGATTTCGGGGACAGGATCGTAACGGATGATATCGCGTTCCATGTGGATGAAGGAGAGACGCTCGGCATCGTCGGGGAATCCGGATGCGGAAAGAGCGTGACCAGTCTGGCAGTCATGGGACTGTTGGCCCGGAACGGTTCCGTGGAAAAGGGAACGGCTCTTTTCGACGGTAAGGATCTGCTGCAGCTGCCGGAAAAGGAACTGGACGAGATCCGGGGCAAAGACATCACGATGGTCTTTCAGGATGCACTGGCCAGTCTCAACCCGGTCTTCCCTGTGGGATATCAGGTCACAGAGGTGATCCGAAAGCACCTGGGAGCCGATAAAAAAGCGGCATCGGCGCGGGCGCAGGAGATGCTCGCAAGAGTCGGTCTTCCCGATCCGGCAAAGATCATGAAGAAGTTTCCGCACGAGCTGTCGGGAGGCCAGCGGCAGAGGGTGATGATCGCGATGGCGCTTTGCTGCGACACGAAGCTTTTGATCGCCGACGAACCGACAACGGCGCTCGATGTAACGATCCAGGCTCAGATCATGCAGATGATCCGACGGATCGTCAAAGAGATGAATATGTCGATGATGCTGATCACCCACGATATCGGCCTTGTTGCCCAGATGGCGGACCGCGTGATCGTCATGTACGCGGGACAGATCATCGAGGAGGCATCGGTAACCGAGTTGTTCCGTAATCCGGGTCATCCGTACACGAAGGCATTGCTGGCAGCGGCTCCCGGAATCGATGACGACGCGGACAGGAAGCTGGTTTCGATCAGGGGAACCGTCCCGGAGAACTATACCGATCTGACGGGCTGCCGCTTCATGGATCGCTGCCCGTATGCCGCAGATTCATGCGCGAAGCATCAGGAAATGATCGACTGCGGCGGACATAAGGTGCGCTGCCATCTGGCGGAGAAAGGAGGAGAGGCGTGAGTATGGATACTGACAGAGATAAGGCTGCCGGCAGCAATGCCGGAAGAACCGGGGCAGTGGATGCATCGGGTGCATCGGAAGCGACTGCGGGAAAAGAAACCGGGGCGAAGCGGACGATCCTTGAAGTCCGGAACCTGACGAAGCATTACAGCATCCGGAACAGCGCGCTCCTCGAGAAAAACCGGAAGCAGGTCCACGCGGTGGACGGCGTCTCCTTCTCGATCAGAGAGGGTGAGACACTGGGCCTTGTCGGCGAGTCCGGCTGCGGCAAGACGAC
>JAXJTA010000220.1:0-6385 GCA_036309825.1 Eubacterium sp.
GCACCGACACCGACGAACATCTCTACGAAATCGGATCCCGAGATCGAGAAAAACGGTACGCCCGCTTCGCCGGCAACCGCCTTGGCAAGCAGCGTTTTTCCCGTTCCGGGCGGTCCGACAAGAATCACGCCCTTCGGAATTCTCGCGCCGATCCGCGTGTACTTTGCCGGATTCTTCAGGAAATCGACGATCTCGACCAGATCCGCCTTCTCCTCGGTAAGACCTGCCACATCCGCAAAGCGCACGGTCTGGTCTTTACCGGTGGTCATCTTCGCGCGGCTCTTGCCGAAATCCATCATCTTGCCGTTTGATCCGCCGCTGCCGTTTCCTGCCGCGCGGCTGAGTACAAAGAACATGATGACAAAAACCACGACGGCTACCACGATCATCATCAAAAGGTTGCGTGTCAGTCCGCCCGTGGAAACATCGCGGACCGTATAGGTCACGCCGGCTTCTTCAAGCTGCTCCTCCGCAGCAGCGACATCGCTGACGTATACCTCGCCTTCTCTGTCATCCGTCATTTTGAAGCTGACGGAGCCGGTCGGAACCTCGGCGTTCTGTGAGACGATCGCCTCGCTGATCTTCCCGTCGCTCAGATAATTCCGATAGTCCGTCATCGATATCTGTGAGTTACGGTTAAGCATACCCGGCATGACAAAAAAGAGAATGATCATCACAAGCAGGACGATCATATAAATGCCGGCGCCTCTTCTGTTATTACCTTCCAAAAGTTGTTACTCCTTCCTTATCTTCATCCCCCGCATCTTCATCCCTCGCAGCAGGCCTTCGCTCCGCTGCCGACGGGGATGCTGCGATTCTTATTCCGGGTCATCGGTGAACTCGACAACGCCGATATACGGCAGATTTCTGTAGCGCTGGTCATAGTCCAGGCCGTAGCCGACCACAAATTCATCCGGGATCACGAAACCGGAGTGATCCACGTTCACGTCATCCACCACACGCCTGTCCGGTTTATCGAGAAGCGTGCACAGGCGGATGCTCTTCGGCCTGCGCTCTGCCAGGATCTTCATCAGATGGCTCAAGGTGCGTCCCGTATCGATAATGTCTTCCACGATCAGTACGTTTTTCCCCTCGATCGATTCATCCAGATCCTTGACGATTCTGACAATGCCGCTCGAGGTCGTCCCGGAGCCGTAGCTCGATACGGACATGAAGTCCATGGTGACCGGAACCGTGATCCGCTTCGCCAGTTCGCACATGAAGAAAACGCCGCCTTTCAGCACGCAGATCATGTGGACCGTCTCTCCTTCGTACTCCTCACTGATCTTTTTTCCGAGTTCTCTGATTCTGTCATTTACCTGTTCTTCCGTGAGCAGGACCCTGATCTTTTCTGCCATCCTTGTGTCCTCCGTCTGTTGCGTACGGCCGGGCGCTCGGCCCGGCACAGTCTGATTCAATTCTAGCATAGGAAATACAAAAAAGGAAGTCGCGGCATCTGCACACGGCTTCCTCAAAATTCAATTATTATCCTGTTCTTTGAAGATGATCTCGCCATCGTGGATCAGTCCGAGCTTATCCTTCGCGACCTGCTCCTTGTACTCATCGCTCTGCATGTCCTGCTGCATCTGCTCGATCTCCTCGGTCCTCTCCTGCTCCTCCTGCGTTTGCTCGGTGAGTGAAGAGATCCGGTCACGGCCGGACGCAAGCTTTGCATTTAATTTTGTACTGGCTATCAGCAATACTCCCATCAATACGAATACGACCGCAATGATGCCGAGCATTGTCCGTTTATTATGACGCATGCTTTATCTTCCTTACAGATATTTGTAAAGTTCCTGAGCTCCCTCTTTGCGCACAGTTTCCTGCACATCCAGGATCTCTACCTTTACAGATTTTGTTCCGAACAGAATCTCCAGGGTATCGCCCGCTTTGACCGGAGCCGAAGCGCGTGCGGCTTTCCCGTTCAGCAATACTCTGCCGGCATCACACGCCTCGTTCGCGACGGTCCGTCTCTTGATCAGACGGGATACCTTCAGATATTTATCCAATCGCATAGATTATTTGATCAGATCTTTGAGAGCCTTGCCGGCTTTGAATTTCGGTGTCTTGGATGCAGCGATCTCGATGTTCTCACCGGTCTGCGGGTTTCTTCCGGTATGAGCTGCTCTCTCGGAAACTTCGAAAGTACCGAATCCAACGAGCTGAACTTTGTCGCCTGCTTTAAGAGCTTCGGATACGCTGTCAATGAAAGCTTTCAGAGCTGCCTCGGAATCCTTCTTGCTGATGCCAGCCTGCTCTGCCATTGCTGCGATTAATTCTGTTTTGTTCATAACTTGTAATTCCTCCTAGAAATCATATTTGTGGATATAAAATATATATACTCTGTCGCTATTCTTTTGTCAAGAAAATTAGCGCAGTTATGCGGTTTTACAGGCTTTTTGTATGGTTTTGTATATCGCCTGACAGACACTTCAAAAGCAGTTCCTTCTTATTCATTTCCGGATCGTCCAGAACGGTATCCAGTGCCTTTTGAAGAATCTCCCCGATCGCCGGTCCCGCCGGTACGCCAAGTGCGATCAGGTCCTTTCCGTTGATCGAAAGCTGCTTCAAAGTGACGCACTGCCCTTCGCTTTTGATCCGGTCAAAGATCTGCGACACGCGGATGATCCGCACGAGCGTCTCATCTCTCCTGTAATCGCTCTGCGCCATCGCGTCGGCTGTCTGCACCTTGATCAGAAGCGGAAAGAGGTCCGGTCCGACGACACTGACCGCCCTGCGAACCGTTTTTGCCGACGGCTCCATACGCCAGTCATGGTAAAGGATGAGCGTATGTACCTGCCGGATCGTATCGTTGTCCAGCTTCAGGCGGCGCATGATCTGCCGCGCCATCTCCGCACCGACCTCCGGATGTTTCTTGAAATGATCCACACCTGCTTCATCGGTCGTGCGCATCTTCGGCTTGGCAATATCATGGAGCAGCATCGTCAGACGCAGAACCTTTGTCGCCTGAACCGCCTTCATCGCCGCCAGCGTGTGCCGTCCCACATCGTACATATGATACGGGCAATTCTGCGGTGTCTGCATGCACGCATCAAACTCTGGCAGGATGATCTTCGTCACCCCTGCCTCGTAAGCCACCTCCAGATACTCCGGGTGATCCGACTCGATCAGCTTCAAGAGTTCCGTCGCGATCCGCTCCGCGCTGATCTTCTCCAGATTAGGCGCCAGGCGGATGATCCCGGCGATCGTCTCCGGGTCGATATTGAAGCTGAGCTGTGCGGAAAAACGGATCGCCCGCAGGATGCGCAGCGCATCCTCGCCGAAGCGCTCCATCGGATCCCCGACGCAGCGGATCATCTTCTTCTGCAGATCATCCATACCGCCGTACAGATCGATCAGACCTTCTTCGTCATTATAAGCCATCGCGTTGATCGTAAAATCACGCCGCTTCAGATCCTCCGCAAGGCTGGCCGTGAACGTGACCTCCTCCGGGTGCCGGCAGTCGCGATATTCGCCGTCGATCCGGTAGGTCGTCACCTCATGCGCGCCTCCGCCGACGAGAACCGTCACCGTTCCGTGCTCGATCCCCGTGTCGACCGTCTTCGGAAAGATCGCCTTTACCTGCTGCGGCAGAGCGGAAGTCGTGATGTCCCAGTCCCCGGGCTTCCGTCCGAGGATCGTGTCGCGGACGCAGCCGCCGACGGCATACGCCTCATATCCTTTTGCGTGCAGGCTGTCCAGTACCATTTTGACTGTGGCAGGCATTCTGATCTTCAATATCCATTCTCCTCTTCCGGTGCTTCCGCACACTCCATATCGCTTTCCGGCAGGGCTGTGCTTCCGCTTACGTTTCCCTTCCTGAAGCGCCTCTTCGGTTATTTATGATACGCTGTTTTATCTGCTGATTCAATGGTGAAAAAGTCCTTTATCGGCCCGTTTTTTCGGCATGCACGGGACGGCGCGATGCCTTGACAAAGCCTCTTCTTTGACATAGAATAAGACAGATAATCTGACTAAAAACCATCAATATATGAAAAGAAAAGCAGGTATATATCATGGCAAAGGATAAGAAATTAGTAGAAGCGATCACATCGATGGATGCGGATTTCGCGCAGTGGTACACAGATGTCTGCATCAAGGCGGATCTGATCGGATATACCAGCGTTAAAGGCTGCATGGCGATCAAGCCGGCCGGCTACGCGATCTGGGAGAATATCCAGAAGGAGCTCGACCGCCGTTTCAAGGAAACAGGCGTCCAGAACGTCTATATGCCGATGCTCATTCCGGAAAATCTTCTTAATAAAGAATCCGAGCTCGTACAGGGCTTCGCGCCGGAAGTTGCATGGGTCACACATGGCGGCAGTGAGAAACTGCAGGAACGCCTCTGCATCCGTCCGACCTCCGAGACGCTCTTCTGCGACTTCTACGCAAAGGATATCCAGTCTCACCGTGATCTTCCGAAATTATATAACCAGTGGTGCTCCGTTCTCCGCTGGGAGAAGACGACCCGTCCGTTCCTTCGCTCCCGCGAGTTCCTGTGGCAGGAAGGTCACACCGCTCACGCTACCGCTGAGGAAGCCGAGGAAAGAACCGTACAGATGCTGAATGTATACGCATCCTTCCTCGAAGATGTTCTGGCGATCCCGGTCGTTAAGGGAAGAAAAACGGACAAAGAGAAATTCGCGGGTGCCAAGCACACCTACACCGTTGAGGCCCTCATGCACGACGGCAAGGCTCTGCAGTCCGGCACGAGCCACAACTTCGACGATATCTTCGCGAAAGCTTACGACGTACAGTTCACCGATAAAGACAACACACTGAAATACGTTCACCAGACTTCCTGGGGAATGACCACCCGCGTTATCGGCGCCCTGATCATGGTTCACGGTGACAACAGCGGACTCGTTCTGCCGCCGGCCATCGCACCGACACAGGTCATGGTGATCCCGATCCGTCAGGATGCCGAGGGTGTTATGGACAAGGCCGTGGAAGTACGCGAGGCGCTTCGCGCTGCCGGTGTACGCACCGATCTGGATGATTCCGCAAAGAGCCCGGGCTGGAAGTTCTCCGAGCAGGAGATGCGCGGCATTCCGATGCGTATCGAACTCGGACCGAAGGATATCGAAAAAGGACAGGCCGTCCTGGTTCGCCGCGATACCCGTGAAAAAACGATCGTTGCCATCGAGGAGCTGCCGACAGCCGTTCCTGCTCTGCTCGCTGCCATCCAGAAGGACATGTTCGAGCGCGCAAAGGCTCATCGCGACGCGCACACCTACGATGCGGACAACTATGAGGATTTCAAGAAGACCGTTGCCGAGAAGCCGGGCTTCGTTCGCGCCATGTGGTGCGGCGATGTTGCCTGTGAAGAACAGATCAAGGCCGATACAACAGCGACCAGCCGCTGCATCCCGTTCAAACAGATACAGATTTCTGACAAATGCGTATGCTGCGGAAAACCTGCGAAACACATGGTATATTGGGGCAAAGCTTATTGATTTCTTCTCCCCTGCCTGTTAAAAATTAAATTTTAAATTTCCTCTTCCCTTTTACGGGTTGTTGGGTTATGATAGAGAGGCACTAGATATTGTGCCTCTCTTTTTTATCAAGCACTAGATATTGTTAATTCAACAGGATCGGTCAGGAGAGTACCCAAATCAACGATTCGGGGCTATTTTTTTGCACGAAATCGGCATGAGGACGGCCGCAAGGGACCGGCTTCGGATGCCGGTCAAATTATTTTTCTCATTCTTTATGGAGGGGTTAGCATCATGGAAACTATCGTAAGACCTAACGTAATCAAGCGAAGCGGCGAAGAAGTTATTTTCGACGTCAACAAGATCATCAACGCGATCAAGAAAGCCAACGAGGAAGTGGATCCGCTCTACAGACTGAGTGATTATCAGATCCAGGCCGTTGCCGACACGATCGCCCAGCAGGCGGAAAAAGCGACGCATGCGATCAACGTCGAGGACATCCAGGATATGGTCGAGACCGGTATCATGGGCATGCGCGGCTACGAGGTTGCGCAGAAATACGTACGTTACCGCTACAAACGTGAGCTGGCACGTAAATCCAATACGACCGATAACGGCATTCTCTCTCTGATCGATCAGGCCAACGAGGAAGTAAAGCAGGAGAACTCCAACAAGAACCCTGTCATCAACTCCACCCAGCGTGACTATATGGCCGGTGAGGTCAGCAAAGATCTGACCAAGCGTATCCTCCTGCCGGAAGAGATCGTAAAGGCGCACGAGGAAGGAATCATCCATTTCCACGATTCCGATTACTACGCGCAGAAAGAGCACAACTGTGACCTGATCAACCTTGAGGATATGCTCCAGAATGGCACTGTGATCAGCGAGACCCTGATTGAAAGGCCTCACAGCTTCTACACGGCGTGTAATGTGACGACGCAGATCGTGGC
>JAXJTA010000221.1:0-4278 GCA_036309825.1 Eubacterium sp.
ATCCAGCGCGTCCTCGGTCGTATTGGATGCGAGGATCCGCTCGACGCAGTCCCGTCCGGCACCGGCACGCAAAGCTGCGGCCGCCATCAATTCCGCGCGGCAGTCCGCCTCTTTGGAATGGGTATTCATGATGCCGCCCGATACTTTAATAAACTTGCCGATATGCGCAACGAAGAGAACGCCCTTCACGCCGAGTTCTTCCGCCATATCGAGAGTCGGTCCGACGAAGTTGCTGCACTGCATCTGATGGCTCATGGAGATCTCCTTTTGCGATGCCGCAAAAGTCTCTCCGTAATTGCCGGGCGTAAGCAGCAGATAATCCCCTCCGTTGGCGACCAGTGCTTTCATTTCGGCGCGCATACTGTCCAGCCATGCCTTCTCACTCATCGGCATAACGATGCCGGATGTTCCGAGGATCGAGATACCTCCCACGATACCGAGCCTTCCGTTAAATGTTTTCTGCGCGGCAGCCTCTCCTTCCGGCACGCGGATGATCACATCTACCGAGCCGCCTTTTCTGTATTTGTGAAAAACGTTCTCCACCGTTTCTCTTATCATTTGCCTCGGGACGGTATTGATCGCCGCCTCACCGATCTTCCTGTCAAGTCCTGGCTTTGTAACTCTTCCGACGCCCTTGCCTCCGTCGATCGTGATGTGCAGATCTCCCGGTTTGAAAAGTCCATCCGGACCGGGAACAGTATCGATCATATCCGATACCGTCACATCGGCATAGATGAGGAGGCCGTGCGTCGCATCGACATCGTCGCCTCCGTCCTTTCGGACTGCGGCCGACGCGAAAATACTGCCGTCAGTCTGCGTTCTCGGGAGCGTCAGATCCTCCGTCAGAAGATTCAGAAGAATGCCTGCCGGTGTCTCGACCGAGACTTCTTCTGCCTCTTCTCCCGAGAGGATCATTTCCGCCGCGGCACCCGCAGCAGCGGCTGCCGAGGTACCCGTTGTATAACCCAGCCGGAGCCTTTTATGATTTTCATAGACGAACCGGTCTTCCAGGCCGGTCTTGTGATGTATGCGATCCATTTGTCTGCTCCTGTATGTTCAACGGCGTACGATCCTGCCGTCGACGATCAGTTCCCGTCTTGTCCCGTCGGCAAAACTTTCCGCATCCAACCGGATTTCATACCCTTCGGTATTTCCCACCTGCCAGTCAAAATAATCGCGATGCGGCAGGCCGTAGGCATCCAGTACGGCCATGATCGTTCCGCCGTGAACGACCATGGCGATGTGCTCCCATTTGTTTATCGCCGTTTCGGCGATCACCTCTATGAAGCCGCGGCAGCACCGGGCTTCAAATTCCTCCCTGCTTTCACCTCCCGGGAAAGCAAGCGATCCGCCGCTGTCGATCCAGAGCTGATAACGTGGATCCGTCGACAGTTCCTTGTGATTTTTATATTCAAATTGCCCGAAATCACATTCCCGAAAATCAGGAATCACGAAATGCGGCTGCTTTGGGTAGAGGATCGCAGCTGTCTGGCGGCATCGAAGATACGGACTCACGTAAACGGCATCACAGGGTATTCCCCTGTACGCTGTAAGTCCGCTGAGTTCTTCATCGATCAGCGGTTCATCCGTCTTGCCCACATAACGACCTTCCAGATTCCCTTTAGTCCGCCCGTGACGAATCATTGTCAGTCGAATCAATCGAGATACTCCCTTCTGTTCCGGTACCCTGTTTACGGTTACTCTTTCTTGATGATCTGGCCGCAGCCGCAGACCACCCGGCATACTTCATCGGAAAGCGCCGCAAGCTGCGTACAGAGCCGGCCTTCTGCCTCCCGGTACATACGGTCGAACCGGTCCATCGGAACGATGCCATACCCAAGTTCGTTAGTAACGATCACGACATCGGGATTTTGATCGGCAAGTTCTTCTGCCAGATCCGTTATATCCTCGCCCTTTTCCAACTGCCGGCGAACCCATTCATGAAAATGACGGATCCCCTTCTTGCGGAAGAGATCCTCCCCGGAGCAGACAGCGCCGTCCGCCCAGTCCGATGCCGATAAGTGAAAGCGGCGTTCCGCATAGTCCGTTTTTCCCTGAAAAGCGCCTCCGATGATCAATTTCATAACAGATTCCTTTCAATCAATGAGCCGAGCACACCGGCGAGCAGCATTGCTGTCTCAGCGAGTGTCACGAACCAGCCGCACAGATCCCCTGTCGTTCCCCCGAAATACTTCATCGCCGTATGCCTGTACAGCCCGAAAACCACCAGGCAGACGCCTGTCAGAAGTACGCCCGTCAGCGGATCAAGAAAAACGGAAAGCCCTGCGCTTCCGACAATGTAGATCAGAGAGCTGAGGACCACGGCTTTTTTTGCCGAAGCACCGGAAAAAGCGGCAACCGTCCCCTTGGGGTTTGCTCCCGGAAAGGTGACTACGGAAAGCGCGGAAAAACCTCTTGCCATAACAAAGGCAGGCAATATCGCGGTAATATCTCTGTGGTCTTTTCCACCGGAGATCATGGAGCCCGCCAGTTCCCCTGCCGCGCCAAACAGAACGACGAAGAGAACGATCCCGCTGATGACCGCAAACGCGCCGGCATGCGGATCCTTCAGGATGCGAAGTCTCTCTTCTCTTGTCCGCCAGGAGCTTAAGGCATCGGAAGTATCGAGGAAGCCATCCAGATGAATTCCTCCCGATACAAGGACCGGAAGGATAATGGCAACCGCCGCGGTGAAAAGAACGCCGATCCCTGTCAGCGATGCGACAAGGAGCCAGAGCAATTCCAGGCAGCCTGTTACGATTCCGATCGCCGGAAAAAAGCACATGGAATATCGCATCGATTCCTCCGTCCATTCCCAATGCGGCATCGGAATCCGTGAATACATGGAAAAAGCGACAGCGATGCCGCCGAAGATATTTTTCATGAGAATAACTCCTAACGTTTTTTACGGCCGTTTTAACGGCACGGGTATACCGTAAACGACTTCCGTTACGGCATCCGCCATCTGCGCGGCATTTCTGTTGATCCGCCCCAGATATTCCTGATATGTCGCTGTCATCTGATCGTAATGAAATCCGTCCGAAAAAATCTCGTTGGTTACGATCACCGTATGAGCGGCTTTTCTTCCCACTTGTGAAAGACCCTCTGTGACTGCCTCGACCGTTTTCTCTCCCGCGCCGTCCGCGCGGAACATTTCGTTCGCCGCGAGATTTGACAGGCAGTCGATCAGAACGATGCTGCCATTTGGAATATCCACCGATGCCAGGTCGTGCAGGCACTCGATCGTCTCAAAGCCAATGCCGGCACGCATGGCGCGATGACGTTCGATTCTTGCTTCGTTTTCCGGATCGTTTCCCGGATCCATCGTAGCGATATAGATCCGCCTGCCTTCCCCAAATCCGATGATCAGGCTTTCGGCATAAGCGGATTTTCCGCTTCCCGCTCCTCCTGTAATCAAGTGTATCATTATTTTAATTCCTTGTATTGTTCGATTTCGATATCCGCAAAGGTCGGCATGCCATGATATACATCAAGCGCCATATCCAGCAGCGGAAAGAGCATTACAGCGCCGGTTCCCTCCCCTAGATGCATACCGCAGCGGATCGGCGCCTGCTTGTGGAGTGCTTCCAGGATCATGGCTGCTGCCGGTTCCTCCGACAGATGTGAAGCAAAAACGTAGCCGGCTGCCTCCCTGCAGATGC
The DNA here is from genome assembly GCA_036309825.1 of Eubacterium sp. Lineage (GTDB taxonomy): Bacteria > Bacillota > Clostridia > Lachnospirales > Lachnospiraceae > Bilifractor. Next base: position 3,663 of record JAXJTA010000221.1, read on the forward strand.
GCACCGCCGTAAGTGCAGCCACCGCGGAAATGAAACCGTCACAAACGACCGGAACACGGCATGCCGCGCCTCCCAGGAAGAGCCCCGTCATGCCGGCAATATCGAAACCGCCCTCACATGCCAGAATATCGATCGGATCTGCCGGATCAGGATGATTCACCCGCAGGGACTCCCGGATCACTTCTATCTTGCGCGCGAGACCCTGTGAATCCAGGCCTGCGCCTCTACCTGTCACTTCTTCCGGATCCTTATCGAGAAGAACAGACGCCATGGCACTGCTTGTTGTTGTATTGCCGATGCCCATTTCGCCGGCGGCAAGGATCCGGTATCCTTTCTGTGCCAGCTCTTCCGCGATACCTATACCTGTCACGATTCCTTGAACTGCCTGTGCTCTTGTCATGGCCGGACCGTACAGGAGATCCTGCGTGCCGGCGGCGATTCTTCGATCCGGAACAGAAGTCCGCTTTGCCATGCCGATATCGACAGGAAAATGATCTGTACCGGCCCTCTTACAGAGGATCGATGCGGTTGCATTGCCCGTAAGGAAATTCTCCGCGACATTCGCGGTGACCTCCTGCCCCGTCTGGGTAACCCCTTCCGCCACTACGCCATTATC
>JAXJTA010000222.1:0-5017 GCA_036309825.1 Eubacterium sp.
CCACCACGGTATCCGCGCCGAGTACGACGACTGAATCCCGGAAGCTTTCGTCCGCGTCAAGCCGTCCAGCAATGTCACTGCACTTGATTTCCGATAGTTCCCGGACAACATCCTTCGGATCGGTCCCGGTAATATGCTCTTCTACGCCGGAAGGCATTACTTCAAAGGGAATACCTGCCTGTGCCAGAAGTTCTCTTCTTCTCGGCGAAGCGGATGCCAGAATAATCTTCCTCATGCTCTGTTGTTCACATCCTTCCGGGATATTCATAATGATTAATTCTACATAACAGTGATTTAGCAAGCGCAGCGATAAGCCGGGTTATGTCGTGTGTGATCATCTATCTGTGCACTGCCGTTGCCGGCAGTTTCAATCGACCCACCTGAAAACGCGACGAGCAGCCGCATCGTTTTCTGTTCGGTCTTTCTTCGGATGGGGTTTACATGGCATCCTCCGTTACCGGAGGATCGGTAGTCTCTTACACTGCCTTTTCACCCTTGCCCTAAGGCGGTATATCTCTGTTGCACTTTCCCTGGAGTCGCCTCCGCCGGCCGTTAGCCGGCATCCTGCTCTGCGAAGCCCGGACTTTCCTCAGCCGGTCCCTTTCGGTCCTTCCGGCCGCGATCACATACCACACTTGCTGAATCTACGTTATTATAGCACAAAACCTGCGTGCGTGAAATAAATATCACTTTGCATCAAAAACCATACATGACCCTTACATTCATGCACTCTGTTATACGTCGAAACAGCTTCCGCCGATGAATTCCCGTAGAATCGAGTTTTTGGGAACATTTTCCGACGGCATGCCGAGGAAGTAATCGAGGAAGAGCAGAAGCCTTTTCGCTTCCTGATACTCCGGAACCCCCTCCGGAATCTGGAACAGGAGCGGCTCCGCGTATGTCTTCAGAATACTAAGCTCATAGATCAACGCGGAATTGAAGATCGTATCGGCATTTTCCTGATGCGGGAAGATATTGTCCCGTTCTCCCTTTCGAACGGAAGGCCACATGGCGATCGTCTCCTGCGCGGTCGTGCCGCGATGCATATTGTCGCGGACCATACGGCGAAGAAGCCGCCCGTCCGTCGTGGAAATGTGGTTGTGTTCATCGACGTTTAGCTGCGTCATCGCACTGATATAGATCCGGTATTTGGACTCCGGGGGAAGAAAATCGCTGAGCGCGTTATTCAGGCCGTGGATCCCTTCGATCACCAGAATATCCTTCTCCTTCAACTGCAGACGGTCATCCTTGAATTCGCGCTGCCCCGTCAGAAAGTTAAACCGCGGCAGGAGAACTTCTTCTCCCTTAAGCAGCTTTTGCAGATCCTCCCGGATCAGATCGACATCGATCGCTTCCAGACATTCGAAGTCATAGGAACCGTCGGGGTTCTTCGGGCAAAGTGCCCTGTCCTTATAGAAATTATCCAGGCTGATCGGATACGGATTGAGACCGTGCGCCGATAACTGGATCGACAGTCTTCTGGAAAAGGTTGTTTTTCCCGAGGAGGAAGGACCGGCGATCATCACAAATTTGACATTTCCCCTCGCCTTGATCTCGGCGGCGATATCGGAGATCCTGCTCTCCTGCAGCGCCTCCGAAACGAGCATTTTGTGACCGATCGTACCCATTGTGATGCTGCGGTTCAGATCGCAGACCGAATTGATCTCCATCTGCGCGCCCCATTCTTCGGACATTTCCTGCACGCGGAAGATCTTCGGATATGCGGCAAAGGGTCTGACGACCGTCGGATCCCCGGCTTCCGGAAGAACCAGGACGAGACCTTTCCCGTATGCGGCCACGTCGAAATACTTCAGAAAACCAGTGCTGCTAACCATGTAGCCGTAGAAATAATCCTCATAGTCCTCAATGCTGTACAGCGGCACTCTCGATACGCGCCGATAAGCGAAAAGTTCTTTTTTGTCCGGAAGTCCCGCGCCGCTGAAGAGCTTCTGTGCCTCCCTCGTCTTTACGGTACGCTTCACGATCGGAATGTCCTTCTCACAGAGTTCCCGCATGCGCCCCGCAACCTTTTCCGCAAGGGCTTCCGACGCCTCCACCCTGCCGTCCAGCGTATAATAATAGCCGTTCGCATTGGAAAAATGCAGAAAAACACCGAATCCGTCCTCTTTGCCGCAAAGGTCATAGAGTGCCTTCAGAAAGAGGAGATTCAGGCTCCTCTTGTAGGTATCGAAACCGACGCGGCTTTTCAGCAGAACCGGTTCCAGACGGACATCCTCCGCGACCGTTTTCGGCAGCTCCTGCAGAATTCCGTTGGCATAAACGAGCACGGCGCGTTCGGCGCCTTCCCCGTCGTAATTTCCGATGATATCACCGTACGAAGTACCTTCCGCGACTTCCGTTACGGTATCCCCCACCGTTACCTTATAAAGTCTGTCAGCCAAAACTTCACCCCATTTCTTCCTGCGATCCGGACCGTTGATCACACGACAGCGTACGGCTGGCGGATCTCCGCGCCTTTCACTTCGCACTCAGGAAACAGCTTCTGCAGTTTTTTCGTCATATATTCAATGAAACAATATTCTGTGCCGTAATGGCCGGCATCAATGATATGAAGCCCCTGTGCCAGAGCGTCGATGGCCGTATGATAATCGATATCACCGGTGATCAGGACCTGCGCGCCTTCCTCGATCGCACGACTTACAACGCTCTTCCCGGAGCCTCCGCAGATCGCGACGCGGCTGATCTTCTCTGCCTCTTCGTCACCGATAATATCCCCGTTAGCATCCTCGTGCAGGCCGTAACAGCGAACAGTCGGAAGTTTCAGCTTCTTCCGTACGTACTCCGCGGTCTCGCTCAGGGTCATTTCAATGGGAAGATAACCGACGCGTCCGATACCCTCGACAACACCGTCCTCGTCTCTGGTAATATCAAGGACTCTCGTATCCGCCAGTTCGAGCTGCCTTTCATTGACATGAGCCATACCGAGCACATCAAAGTTCGTATGCATCGCGTAATAAGAAATATCATTTTCGATCATGGCAATGATACGACGGCCGATGAAGGTATCATCATTGATCTGTTTCACGCTCTTGAAAAGGAGCGGGTGATGCGAAATGATCAGATCGGCGCCCCAGTCGATCGCGGCTTTTAAGGGCCGTTCCGTCGCGTCAAGCGTCACATAGATCTTCCGGACTTCGCGGTTTCTTCTCCCTACGAGAAGGCCCGGATTATCCCACTCCTCCGCACAAGTCAGAGGATATTCTTCTTCCAGTTTCTTGATAATATCGTTACATCTCATAATACTGCAGCGCCTCGGAAATCAGGCGCAGTTCCACCTCCGTTTCCTTTCTGCGTGAAGATGCGGCTTCCGTCCCCGCCTCTTTTAATTTGCGATCGATATCGAGAAGGATCCTTCTTCGAAACAGCAAAAATTTATGAAGTACCGGATTCTGTTCTTTCAAAAGAAGCGGGCCGTACTCCGCCTCGCAATCACTGACGGGACCCGTTTCGCCTCTGACAGCACGGATCACCGGATAATACTTGCCGTCCTCCAGGATCATATTCTCCCGCTCGATGCAAAAACCAAGCTCCGCAATTTTTTTCCGCAGTGCTCCCGTTTCGGACTGCGGTTCCAGGATCAGCGTGTTCAGTTCACGTGTCACATCGGCCGCATCGGTGAGGATCCTGATCATCAAACGGCCTCCCATACCGGCGATCACGATCTCCCTGACTTCACCCGGTTTAAAGGCCATCAGCCCGTCGGAAAGTCTGGTCTCTATCACGTCTGTAAGACCGGCTTCCCGAATATGCTCCTCCGCTCTTGACAGAGGCCCCGGCCGTACATCGGCCGCGATCGCTCCCGGGATCTTTCCGGTAAGGCAGAGGCTGACCGGCAGAAAGGCATGATCTGTTCCGATATCGGCAAGTTTAACTCCGGGATCGGTCATCTCCGCCACCGCGGCCAGTCTGTCTGATAATTTAACATTTCTCATAGCGGTTAATCGAGGTAATCCTTCAGTTTTCTGCTGCGGCTCGGGTGACGAAGCTTCCGGAGCGCTTTGGCTTCGATCTGACGAATACGCTCACGTGTAACGTTGAACTCCTTGCCGACCTCTTCCAGTGTTCTGGCTCTTCCGTCATCGAGGCCGAAACGCAGACGAAGGACCTTCTGTTCTCTCTCCGTCAGTGTTCCGAGGACCTCCTCCAGCTGCTCCTTCAGCATGGTGAAGGCTGCCGCGTCTGCCGGTACCGGTACGTTGTCATCCTGAATGAAATCACCGAGGTGGCTGTCCTCTTCTTCACCGATCGGTGTCTCCAGAGATACCGGTTCCTGCGAGATCTTCAGGATCTCACGAACACGTTCCACCGACATGTCCATTTCCTCCGCGATCTCTTCCGGGGTAGGTTCCCGGCCGAGCTCCTGCAGGAGCTGTCTGGATACACGGATCAGTTTATTGATCGTCTCGACCATGTGCACCGGAATACGGATCGTTCTGGCCTGATCGGCGATCGCGCGGGTGATGGCCTGACGGATCCACCAGGTCGCGTAGGTGGAGAATTTGTATCCCTTGGTGTAGTCGAATTTCTCTACGGCCTTGATCAGACCGAGATTTCCTTCCTGGATCAGATCGAGGAAAAGCATGCCTCTGCCGACATATCTCTTGGCAATGGAAACGACCAGTCGGAGGTTTGCCTCGGCAAGACGTTTTTTCGCCATCTCATCACCGGCCTCCATCTTCTGAGCCAGTTCGACCTCCTCTTCCGCGGTAAGGAGCGGCACTTTTCCGATTTCCTTAAGGTACATGCGTACCGGATCCTCGATGCTTACACCTTCCGGAACAGAGAGATCAATATTCTCGAGATCGACCTCTTCATTGTTCTCGCTGCCTTCCTCTTCCATGATGAGTACATCGTCGTCATTACTCTCATCCGCTTCGTTACTGATTCGGAGGACATCGATGTCATGCTCTTCCAGGTAATTGATGACCGTTGCGAGCTGCTTCTCGTTCAGGTTCATGTCCGCATAAAAATCGAGGATCTCCTGATATTCCAGCGC
>JAXJTA010000223.1:0-2934 GCA_036309825.1 Eubacterium sp.
AGATCGCCGCTTATCTCTTCAATCCGCTGACATCGGAGTATCCGTTCGATTCGATCGCCCGTGAATTTATTCCGAATAAGATCCTCTCTTCGGGAGAGATCTTCGATGAGAAGAAGATCCCGCTCTTTACCGAGGCAGCGGAGGACAAGGCAGCACTACTGGCGGGAGAGATAGCCTTCGCGGCCAATCTGTGCCGTCCGAAGATGGAAGAAAAACTTGCCGAAACAGGGATGCTGCAGCTGTTCCGGGAGATCGAGATGCCTCTTGTCTACACCCTCCACAATATGCAGAAGGCCGGCATCCGTGTCCTTCCGGAGGAACTGGAGACCTACGGGAAAAACCTTGTCGAAGGAATTGACTCATTGGAGAAGAGCATTTACAAACAGGCGGGGGAAGAATTCAACATCAATTCACCCAAGCAGCTCGGCGTCATTCTGTTCGAGAAAATGAAGCTTCCCGGAGGCAAGAAGACGAAGACCGGGTATTCCACATCGGCCGATGTCCTACAGAAGCTCGCGCCGAAGGTTCCTTTTGTCAATGAAGTCCTCGAATACCGTCAGCTGACCAAGCTGAAATCAACGTATGCGGACGGACTTCAGAATTTTATCTCCGATGACGGAAGGATCCATTCGACCTTCCGGCAGACGGTCACGGCAACGGGAAGGATCAGCAGTACCGATCCGAATCTGCAGAACATTCCCGTCCGCATGGAACTTGGCAGACAGATCCGCAAGGTTTTTGTACCGGAAGAGGATTGTGTCTTTGTCGATGCAGACTACTCCCAGATCGAATTGCGTGTGCTGGCTTCGATGTCCGGAGATCAGACACTGATCGAAGCCTATAAGAACGCGAAGGATATTCACGCGATCACCGCGTCGCAGGTCTTTCATGTGCCGTTCGAGGAGGTCACCCCGCTGATGCGCCGCAACGCGAAGGCGGTCAATTTCGGCATCGTATACGGAATCAGTTCCTTCGGACTCAGTCAGGATCTTTCGATCACGCAGAAGGAAGCGGCCGAATATATCGAAAAGTATTATGAGGCATACCCGGCGATCCGTTCGTTTCTCGAGGGACTCGTCGATAAGGCGAAGGAAAAAGGATATTCCGAGACGCTCTACGGGCGGAGACGGCCGATGGACGAGCTGAAATCCGGCAACTTTATGACCCGTCAGTTCGGAGAGCGCGTGGCGAAAAACGCGCCGATCCAGGGAACGGCGGCGGATATCATCAAGATCGCCATGAACCGTGTGGATCAGCGGCTTCGGGAAGAAAAGCTCAAGTCCCGCCTCCTGCTGCAGGTGCACGATGAGCTGCTCATCGAGGCAAAAAAGGACGAACTTGCGATCGTTGAGAAGATTCTGGAGGAAGAGATGACGGGAGCTGCCGACCTGGCGGTGAAACTGGAAATCGATATGCACAGCGGAAATAACTGGTACGAAGCAAAATGAAGATAATCGGTATTACGGGAGGCGTCGGCTGCGGCAAAAGCGAAGTCATGCGTTTTCTTGAGACAAATTATAAAGGCGTGGCCGTCCGTTCCGATGAACTGGCTGCCGATATGATGAAGCGGGGCGGCATCTGCTTTGAGCCGGTGCTCGCCATCTTCGGAGAAGGCGTTCTGGGACCGGACGGCGAATTCGACAGGAAGAAGATCGCAGCACGCGTTTTTCAACGGGAGGAGGAGCTGAAAAAGCTCAATAACGCGACGCATCCTCTTATCAGGGAGACGCTTTTACATATGATGAAAGAGGCAGAAACAGATGGGGAAAAGTGGTTTTTCCTGGAATCGGCCCTTCTCATTAATGAAAAATATAATGAAATCTGCGATGAAGTGTGGTATGTTTATGCAGATGAGCAGGTAAGAAGAGAGCGATTGAAGGAAAGCCGCGGATATTCCGAAGAGAAGATCACGGCCGTTATGAACAATCAGCTTTCCGAGGAAGAATTCCGCGCGGTGAGCACCTTCGTGGTGGATAACAGCGGCGATTTTGACGAAACTGCCCGATGCATTGAACAGCACATGAAGGAGATTTTATGAAACTTTGCAGTCTGTCGAGCGGCAGCAGCGGAAACTGTATCTTCGCGGGAAGCGAGGAGGTAAGCCTCCTCTTTGACGCCGGAATTTCCGGAAAGAAAACGGAAAACGGTCTGAACATGATCGGGATGACGGGGAAAGATCTGAATGGGATTTTCATTACGCATGAGCATTCCGACCACATTCAGGGACTCGGTGTGCTGGCCAGAAAATTGAGGATTCCGATCTACGCGACGAAGGCGACCTGCGAGGCGATCCTTGCTAAGGGCAATGTCGGGAAGATCCCCGAAGACCTGTTCCGGCCGATCGAACCGGATGTACAGGTCGTGATCGGCGATATTACGGTGGAACCTTTCTCCATCTCTCATGACGCGGCCGACCCGGTAGCTTACAGGATCTCAAGCGGCACTCATTCGGCGGCGATCGCAACGGATATGGGAACGTATACGGATTATACGATCCGTCATCTGCAGAACCTGGATGTCCTTCTGCTGGAAGCTAACCATGATGTCAATATGCTTGAGGCGGGAAGATACCCGTACTACCTGAAGAGGCGCATCCTGAGTGACAGAGGACATCTCTCCAATGAAGCATCGGGGCAGCTTCTGTCGGAACTGCTTCATGACAATATGAAGAGGATCATTCTCGGACACTTAAGCGCGGAGAATAACTATCCGGCACTCGCCTACGAGACGGTCTGCTCAGAAGTTACCATGGGAGATAATCCTTACAGATCCGGCGATTTTGCAATCGAGGTCGCAAAACGTGACACAGTCGGTGATGTTGTAAACTTTTAATTCCTGAAGGGAGAATAAGATGAAAAAAACAATTATTACAGTAACCGGTAAAGATACGGTGGGAATCATTGCCAGAGTCTGCAATTATCTGGCGGAGAACAA
>JAXJTA010000224.1:0-2030 GCA_036309825.1 Eubacterium sp.
AAGATTTTCCACGCGCTGCCTTCAACGCCCTCTTGCAGCCGCCCTGTTTATCTCCTGCGGCGAACGCGTTTTCTCATCCTGCCCGGCCGCCCTGCTTACCTTCTTCGGCGAACGCGTTTCCTCTTCCTGCCCGGCCGCCCTGCTTCTTTGCGGAAAGCGTTCAGGGTCTCCTCGATCGTATTGTAATCACGCTCAAAAAGTTCCGCGCTGATCTCCCTGTCCAGAACCTCCGGCAGCAATGCCTCACAGAGCTTATCCGCGACGAACTTTTTGCTCTTCTGCCTGTATGCCGGAAGCTGATTTCTTTCCTGGATATGCGCGAGCTCCGGTCTCCAGAGGATGCGGATCTTGCGATGCATATCCTTCTTCGGATTCGCTTTCGGCTCGCGGAGAATATAAAAATCCGGCGTACCGTCCACTTCTTCACAGGTAATGATTCCCCAGTAATCCGGTACATGTTCCTCGATGTGCATGGCGTGCTTCGTTCCGACAACAACCATATTGCGATCGAAATTCAGATCGTAATCCTTAACCTGCCCGGCGAGGCGCGTATAGGTATCCGCATCGCTCTTGATCTCGATGCCGGTTATTCCGTCTTCCGTGATCATCAGCACATCGGCACGGCTTCTGCCCATCGTTTTTTCCTCGATCACACGGATCTTGCCGTATTTCTCTTCCAGAAAATCAAAGAGCGGTTCCCGGATATCCGCGTCACGCAGAACCGTCTCGCTCATTTCACAAGGTCTCCCTTATAATCCAGGATCCCGCCCATGTTGATGACCTTCCTGTAGCCCATCTCGCGGATCATCGATGTCGCCTGTCCTGCGCGGGCACCGCTCCTGCAATAGACATAGACCGGCGCATCCAGCGTTTTGACATAGTTGACGGTCTGGTGTATATCCGCCAGGGGAATATTGATGCTGCCCTCGATATGGCCCGCGGCATATTCTCCCGTCGTCCGCACATCGATCAGGTACGCGTTGTTCTCCGCGCGGCACTTTGCCAGCAGACTGTTAATGTCCTCATTATTATGAAACAGCTTATGGATCAGTCCCATTTTGCCCTCCGTTCGCTTACATTGCGAATCCGGTATGCTCGCCTTCCATTATTTTTTTCAGACCCGCATCCGTTTACTTTCATCAAGCTCATGCTCATTCTATCACACTGTCTCGATTCTGTGAAATGATTGAATATTAATTTCCTTTCCGTCTACTTTTACCGGTTCCTTTGTGTCTTTATTCATCAGTGTCGCGTTCAGCGTATACTCTTTGCCAACCACGAGTCCTGTGTAGCTGACCGTATCGACAAAAACGGTTTCTCCAAGCGCTGCGGTATGGGTTCCGGTCTGGCGGTCTACTGCCATCGTCGAGATATCCTCCGTGGGCTGCTCAAGCACGGTCGCCGCGAACTGCGCGGTGTTCTTGACGAAGTTGCTGCCCGCTACCTCTGTCAGCTTGACAGCGCCCGTTCCCGGATCCTCGGTTACGGTGTAGATGTAAAGGTCGCCTTCCGGAGCCTTGTAACCTTCCGGAGCGTTTGTTTCACGGATGGCGTAGGTGCCGACGTGGAAGATTGCTCTACCATCTTTCACTTCCAATGCATCACCGCTGACTTTATAGGATGGATTAACAAAAGAAATCCTACCATTCGCATCTGTCTTATACGTCCAGGTGTTCTTCGGTGTGCCGCTTACATTGCCGTCCTGGTTCTCAAAGTAACGAAGTTCAAACTCGGCATCGGCGATCTTTACATTTTCATCCAGAGAGCTTGCTTTTGTAAGCTGAATACTTGTCGGATCGTTCGGTACCGGGCTTAACGGGAAGACGTAAACAGCTGCTACGTTGTTGTCGTCTTTCGCGGTTACCGGGGAAATGTGGTTGCCGTTTACGAATCCCGCGTAGGTAGTCAGTCCATTCGTGTCATGGGAAGAATGCCAGAACTTGTCTCTGTTGGACGCATCGCCCCAGTAGAAACCGATATGATCATCCGGTTGTAAGTCACGCTTCGTCCAGTCCGGCGCGATGTAGATG
>JAXJTA010000225.1:0-5255 GCA_036309825.1 Eubacterium sp.
ATCAAGAATAATTGCCAGCCGCAGCGAGCAGAGCTCCGGGAAGCAATAAAAAAGCAAGAATTATCAAGAATAATTGCCAGCCGCAGCGAGCAGAGCTCCGGGAAGCAATAAAAAAGCAAGAATAATCAAGAATAATTGCCAGCCGCAGGGAATAGTGCTCCAGGAAGCAATAAAAAAGCAAGAATAATCAAGAATAATTGCCTGCCGCAGCGAGCAGAGCTCCGGGAAGCAATAAAAAAACAAGAATGGTCAAGAATAATTGCCAGCCGCAGGGGACAGTTCTTCGGAAGGCAATAAAAGTAACAAAATAAGTAAGAATAATCGCTAACAGTGCGAGAGAAGATAAAGTAAACAGAGGAGATACAGAAAATGAAGATGCTGAACGAAATTCTTGGAACGAAGTATCCGTTCATTCAGGGCGGCATGGCAAATATTGCAACAGGTGAATTTGCCGCGGCCTGCTCGAACGCAGGCGCGCTTGGAATCATCGGTTCCGGCGGCATGAACGTCGAAAAGCTGGAGGAAAACATTCATATCTGCCGTTCGCTCACGGACAAGCCGTTCGGTGTCAATCTGATGCTGATGAATCCGGATACTGAGCAGATGGCGGAACTTGTGGCACGCGAGAAAGTACCGGTCATCACAACCGGTGCCGGCAACCCCGGAAAATATGTCGACAACTGGAAGGCGAACGGGATCAAGGTTATCCCGGTAAGTGCGAGCGTGATGCTGGCGCAGCGTCTTTGCCGGCTGGGCATTGACGCGATCATCGCGGAAGGAACCGAGAGCGGCGGTCATGTCGGAGAAATGACGACGATGACACTCGTCCCGCAGATGGTGGACGGCGTCGATGTACCGGTCATCGCGGCAGGCGGAATCGCCGACGGCAGACAGCTCGCGGCAGCATACATGCTGGGCGCCTGCGGTGTGCAGATCGGAACCTGTCTCCTCGTCAGTGAAGAGTGCCCAATCCACATCAACTACAAGGAAGCAATTCTTAAAGCCGGCGACAATGCGACCGTTGTAACGGGACGCACCGTCAACGCGCCGGTCCGCATTTTGAAAAACAAAATGGCCCGTCAGTACATCCGTCTGGAGAAACAGGGAGCGGAACTGATGGAGCTTGAAAAATATACACTCGGATCCCTTAGAAAAGCCGTTTTTGACGGCAATACCGAGGAAGGTTCCCTGATGGCAGGCCAGGTTGCGGGACAGCTCAAGTCGATCCGCCCGGTAGCGGAGATCCTCGCGGAACTGCAGAGCGACTGTGAGGCAGTCATGAACGCCGCAAGGAACTGAGTGTGACAGGTTAGTGCGTACGAACGCCGCAAGGAACTGAAGCGTGCAGGTGAGTGCGGACGAACGCCGCAAGGAACTGAAACGTGACAGGTGAACTCGGACGAACGCCGCAAGGAACTGAAACGTGCAGGTGAGTGAGGACGAACGCCACAAGGAACTGAAACGTGCAGGTGAGTGCGTACGAACGCCGCAAGGAACTGAAACGTGCAGGTGAACGCGGATGGAGGTGGTGTTAGAGTGAGATTGAACGCAGGAACGCCGCGGAGGCATGAACAAGTTTGGAGGAATTGTATGAAAACAGCATTTTTATTTGCGGGGCAGGGCAGTCAGAGAGTCGGCATGGGTGCCGACCTTTACGAAGCATTTCCGGCCTTCGCGCGCGTGATCGATGAAGCTGCGCAGGAAACCGACTTCGATTTGAAACAGACGATGTTCGAAGGACCCGATGAGGAACTGACAAAAACGTCGCGCACCCAGCCGGCGCTGGCCGCCTTCGCTGCAGGTGTGACTGCAGTCCTTTACGAGAACGGCATCCGACCGGACGCAGTGGCGGGGCTTTCTCTCGGAGAATACAGCGCCCTTGCGGCGGCAGGCGTTTTTGACATGAAGGAACTGATCCGACTGACTGCGTATCGCGGTAAAGCCATGGAAAGCGCGGGCAGCGGTCTGGATACAAAGATGTGCGCGGTCCTGGGACTTACACCGGAACAGACCGAAGCGGTCTGCGCCAAAGCGGCTGAGGAGACCGGCAAATACGTTGCCGTTTCCAATTACAATTGCAAAGGGCAGAACGTGATTTCCGGATATACGGAGGCCGTCAATCGTGCCGTGGAACTGGCGAAGGAAGCCGGAGCAAAGAGATGCATTCCGCTGAAGGTCAGCACAGCCTTCCACACCGAACTCATGAAGCCGGCATCGGATGCGCTGCACACATACTTCGAGAATCTGACCTTCGCAGAGCCGGAGGTCCCGGTACTTTTCAACGTCACGGGAAGTGCCGACAGAAACGGCATGACGATCGCCCGGCTTCTGGAGAAGCAGGTGATGTGCGGCGTCCGCATGGCGCAGATCATTGAGAATCTGAAAAAGAGCGGCGCGGAGCAGACCATCGAGGCTCTGAAGGAAAACGGAGTGGAGCGGATCATCGAAATCGGCCCGGGACGTGTTCTTGCTGGATTTGTGAAAAAAACGGTTAGCGGCGTCGAGGTCATTTCCATCGATACGGCGGAAGATTTGCGGAAACTTATTGAAGACGCAAAGTGATCCGAACAGCGAACGTCCAGAGAATACATGAACAGCTCAATGGATGAACGAAGCAACGGACGAGCGGAGCATCGGACTAACGGGAAGCAACGGCCAGACCGAGCAGCACATGAACGGAGAAATGCTCGATCAGAGCAGCACACGATCAGAACAACGGATGATCAGTGCAATGCACGAGCTAAGAAACGGCCGGACTAAGAAACGGCCGGACTAAGCAACTGCCGGACTAAGAAATGGACGGGCAGAGCAATATACGATCAGTGCACCGGAAAAACACGAGCAGTAGGAGTTGCATTATAGAAAATTTCAGGAGGAATATCGTATGAAATTCGAAAATACAGTCGTTCTCGTGACGGGTGGAAGCGGCGGCATCGGTCGTGCCGTCTGCGTACGATTTGCGGCGGAAGGCGCATCTGTCATCATTCACTACGGACACAACAGAGCAGCGGCGGAAGAGACCGAACGTCTCTGCAAAGAAGCCGCGAGGAAGGCTGCAGCTGCGGCAGGCAGGCATGCGCAAAGTATCGATAGCGGATCGGAAGACACACAAAACCACAGTACCGACAGTGAATCGACAAGTGCACAAAACCATAGTATCGATAGCGGATCGGTAAGCGCGGAACCGTCATATGGTGAAACCCTTCTGATCGGCGCGGATATCTCGAAGGAAGAGGAGTGCGACGCGCTCTTCAAGGAAGCACTTGCCTGGAAGGGAAAACTGGATGTACTGGTAAATAATGCTGGAATCACTCGTGACAATCTGCTCCTGATGATGTCTTCCGAGGATTTCGACGCTGTCATCAACACGAACCTTCGCGGCACTTTCCTTTGCATGAAGAAAGCCGCGCGCGCGATGCTCAGGAAACGTTACGGCCGCATCATCAATGTCAGCAGCATTGTCGGCGTGGAGGGAAATGCGGGGCAGGCCAACTACGCAGCAGCCAAGGCAGGCGTCATTGCCATGACCAAATCTGTTTCCAAGGAACTGGCGGCACGCAATATTACCGTAAATGCAGTTGCACCGGGCATGATCGAGACCGAGATGACGGCTTCGCTTCCCGAAGAAGTTAAGAGCGCAATGTTGTCCGCGATTCCGTGCGGACGCGCCGGAAAAGCAGAAGAAGTCGCACAGGCAATCGTTTTTCTCGCGGAAAAGGAATCCGCCTACATCACCGGTCAGGTACTGGGTATCGACGGCGGGATGTAAGAAATTCAGAAATTCGGCGAAGGAGTGCGGCGGCGAACAGTGCGACAGCGGCAGGTGCGCAAGAAGCGATAATACGGCAATGAACAGTGCGACAGCAGGAATCGCAAGAAGAAATCAGCGGCAGCAATGGACAGCAGCGTAATCAGTGCAGCGGCAGAGAAATCGTAAAAAGAAATCAGCGCAGCGGACACTAGCGTATTCCGCGCAGCACAGAAGGATCGCGAGAAGTAACCAGCGGCAGCGAAGCGGCATGGCTGGGACATGCAGGAAAGGATAATTATGAAGAGAAGAGTCGTTATCACGGGCCTCGGAATCGTATCGCCCGTCGGAAATAATGTGGAAGAAGTCTGGAAAAACGTACAGGCAGGGGTCTGCGGTATTGCGCCGATCACCCGCTATGACGCTTCCGAAATGAAAGTGAAGCTTGCCGGAGAGGTCAAGAATTTCCATCCGGAGGAACTGATCGATAAGAAAGAAATCCGCAAGATGGACCGCTACAGCCAGTACGCGATGTGCGCGGCGGTACAGGCAATGCGCGATGCCGGCCTTGACGACACGAAGGGAAGCGAGGAGCCGGTATTCGAAGAGGAGGGTACCGGATTTGCAGCGGGCGCAGCCACAGAGGATGCCGCCGAAACATCGGAAACGAGTGCAGCCGATTTTGACAGGGACCGCTGGGGGGTGATCCTTGCGAGCGGAATCGGCGGCATTGCGACCATCGAGGATAACAAGGTTCGCGGTATGGAAAAAGGCTACGATAAGGTATCTCCGTTTTTCATTCCGATGTCCATTTCGAATATGGCGGCGGGAAATATCGCGATCCGCTATGGCCTGCACGGCATGTGCACCTGTGTGGTTACAGCCTGCGCGAGTGCCAACAACGCGATCGGTGATGCGTTCCGTCACATCCGCGACGGCTATGGTGATCTGATGCTGGCCGGCGGCTCCGACGCGGCAGTCACACCGCTCTGCATCGGCGGTTTTGCGGTCATGAAGGCCCTGACGACTGAGACCGACCCGTCCCGTGCATCGATCCCATTCGATGCGGAGAGAAGCGGTTTCGTTCTCGGTGAGGGTGCCGGCGTCCTTGTTCTTGAGGAGTACGAGCATGCAAAAAAACGCGGCGCTCATGTTTACGCGGAGCTTTCCGGTTACGGCGCGACCTGTGACGCTCATCACATTACCGCACCGGCGCCGGGCGGTGTCGGCGCTGCGCGCGCAATGAAACAGGCAATGGATGAAGCGGGAATTGCTCCGGCGGATGTGGACTATATCAACGCGCACGGAACATCAACGCCGATGAATGATTCCTGTGAGACCGCTGCGATCCACGCGGCATTCGGCGAGGAAGCATCCCGGCTCAAGGTCAGCTCGACCAAGGCGATGACGGGCCATCTTCTCGGCGCTTCCGGTGCGGTCGAGGCGGTCATCACGACACTCGCCGTGGAGAACGGCTTTGTTCCGGCGACGATCAACTATAAGACAC
>JAXJTA010000226.1:0-5871 GCA_036309825.1 Eubacterium sp.
GCGGCGTGCAGCTCGATGAGGACGAGTACACGATGCTGGAGCCGGATCTCTTTGTTCTCTGCGGCGAACGGAAGAAGCAGCTGGAGGCGGCCTGTACGGTCGGCGCTCCCGATCTGGTGATCGAGGTTCTGTCGCCGTCGACCCGGTCGAAGGATATGCACATCAAGGGACGGAAATATATGAATGCCGGCGTGCGGGAATATTGGATGATCGATCCCCGGAACAAAAAAGTTCTGATCGACCGTTTTTCTCCCATGGAAGGGGAGAGAGAGCCGGATGTGGATGTCTCACTGTACGGATTTCACGACCGCATTCCCGTGGGAATCGCGGAAGGCGCGTGCGAAGTGGATTTTGAGAAAATCTGGAAAAAGATCGCATTTCTATATGCAGAATAAATTTCACGTATTCTTCACAGTTATCCTGTATGGTATAATCTATTCAGAGTCGCAAGCAGAGATGTGTGCGTTCACGGCTTCTGTTTATCTGAGACATTACAGGATATTTTTGGACAGCGACAGGTTTATCAGGGGAGGATAAATTTTGAAGAAAAAGGTTAAGATCATCATCGGCATAGTGATTGCCGCGATCGCCGCGCTGGCGGTCGGAGTTTTTGCGTTCTATCTTCATATCAAGACACAGCCGGGATTCATCAAGGGGACGACGCTGAACGGCACGGATATTTCGGGACAGACCGCCAACCAGGTGGCCAATACGGTTGCCGAGCAGTATAAGGATTCGGAGGTCGTTCTGAATGAGGACGGCGAGACTGCCATGACCGGAACGCTCAGCGATTTCGGTTACACCTTTGACAATAAGGCTCTGGAGGCAACGCTCGACAGTGCGTACGAGGCGCAGCGGGAGGATCCGCTGACGATCTTCGAATACTACTTCAAGGGCGATGCGCTGACGATCGACACGGCGTACGATTTTGACGAGGACACCTTCGAGGCGAAGGTGGTAAGCAGCGATCTGGCCGAGCCGCGTGTGGAGTCGAAGGAAGCGTCCGTGCAGTTTGATGAAGCGAAGGAGACCTACTACGTCGACAAGGCGGTGCAGGGCAACGAGATCGATGACGTGAAGCTGCAGAAGGCGGTGAAGGAGGCCATCGATGAGGCCATCGGGTCTGTCGAGATCGAGGATAAGATCAGCTTCGACATTCCGGAGTCGGTCTACACTTCGAAGAAGGTTTCCACGGATACAGCAGCGTTGGAGCAGGAGGCTAAGGACAAAAACGACGAGTACCTCCTCAAACAGTATGACAGCGCGAAGGTCAACTATACCTTCGGAAATGAGACGGTAACGCTGGACAGCGAGACGATCAAGAGCTGGCTGACGGTATCGGACGGAACGGTCACCGTCGATGATGACGCGATCGCCGAATACGTTGACAGCCTTGCCGATAAATATAATACCCGCTACCTCGACCGGACATTCCGGACGACTGCCGGGGCAACGATCACGATCTCCGGAAGCCTGAATGAATACGGCTATACGATCGATGAAGAGTCGGAGTGCGCGCAGCTCAAAGCGGACATCCTGTCACACACGGAAGTGACCAGGGAGCCGATCTACTACGAGTCAAACAGTTACGGCAACCCGTATTATTATCAGCGAAACGGCGTGGATGATCTGGCGGGCAACTATGTGGAAGTCGACCTGACCAAGCAGCATCTGTGGTTCTATGTAAACGGATCCCTCGTTGTGGAGAGCGATATCGTATCGGGCGATGTTTCCGAGAATGCGGAGACACAGACCGGTGTATTCCCGCTGGCTTACAAGGAGAGCCCGTCTGTTCTGACCGGACCGAACGGTGACGGAACGAACTACGAATCTCCGGTTCAGTACTGGATGCCGTTCTTTGAAGGCGAGGGCCTGCATGACGCGCCGTGGAAGAGCAGCTTTGGCGGAGACATCTACAAGACGGACGGATCCCACGGCTGCGTAAACCTGCCGACGGATGTGGCGGGAACGATCTACAATAATATCCAGGCCGGCATGGCGATCGTGATCTACAAGAGCTGATCGGATCATTGCATAGTCAAATTATGAATAAGCAAATAGTACCGGGTATAAGCATATAAAAGCATATAAAAGCAAATAAAGGCAAAAAAATCCCTGCCGGGACAAGGCGCCAAACAGGCGAATCCTTTGTCCCGTCAGGGATTTACTTTTTTTCACTTTCCGGATCGCTCTTACGGCTCAGCAGCTTCTTGTGATACCGGCGGATCGTGTTTTCAAAGTAGCTGTTGATATATCCGCCGACCAGGAAGATATAGAAGCAGCAATACATCCAGAACATCAGGATCGCGGGTATCGCCAGACTTCCGTAGAAGGAGGTGTAGCGGTTGACACCGTTGATGTACAGACCGAAGAAGTAAGAGAAAATGATCCAGGCGATGAGCGAGAATCCGGCACCGGGGATCTGGCAGAGGAAATTACGGCTGCCGGCCGGTACGAAGGTGTACATCAGCGCGAAAAGCAGCACGGCCAGGACCAGCAGGATCACATACCGGCTCCGGCTGATCGTCAGCGTGGCGATCGGGAAATCCGGAAAATTCATCTCCACATAGGTGCGGATCAGATCGCCGAAGACCAGTACGAACAGCAGGCTCAGGAAGATCAGAAGCAGCACGATGGTGTAAAGGATCGATACGAGACAGAGCACGAGGTAATTTCGATGGTCCTCCGCCTTGTAGATCACATTCAGCCCGCGGATCATCGCCAGAACACCCGCCGAAGACGCCCAGATGAGCGCGAGAAGCGAGATCGGCAGGAGTGCCGCGGATTTCGAGTAGGCATCGGCGATAATCTTCTTTACCAGAGATTCCGCGATCTCCGGCATGACGCCGGTCAGCAGATTCGTCAGGTAACCCTGCTCGAGACCCAGGTGCGGCAGCAGCGCGCACAACAGAATAATGATCGGGATCATCGAGAGAAAAAAGAAGAACGCGATACTCGAAGCATAGGTGCCGATATTGGCACTGCCCAGACTTTTGGCAAAGTCGAGCATTCGTTTTTTCTTAGTCATGGTAATTGTTTTTCCTTAAATTTTCCTTCCATGAGCAACGTTTACGGTTCATCGTTGCTGCGTAAAATAGCAACGCTCGGATGGGAGGCGCTGCCGGATCGTTCTTAAGAATCAAAGACAGTATAGCAGAATTCCTTTTATCCTTCCACAATAAGTTTTTTCGTGTATAATCATAGGGATACCGTGTGTGACGGAAGCATTTTTCCGGACGGAAATATCGGACAACAACAGGAAGAAAAGGGGAAATGATAATGGAGAAAAACTGGCTGGACAGCGTTTACAGTGACGGTACCGCTTACTTTGTGAGCGATCCGCAGCCTTCGATGCATGAAAAAGTAACGATCTCGATCCGCATGTATGAGGACGCGCCGGTGAAGCACGTGATGCTCTGGACGCGCCGGAACGGCCTGCAGATGACCTATGAGATGCAGCGCACGGAAGTGAAAAAAGGCCTGGCGCGTTACAGCTGCGAGGTGACGATCGATGATCCGCGGTTCGAGTACCGCTTCTATCTGGTATGCGAGGATCGTGTGCGCTTCTATACGCAGCGCGGCATTACGACCTATATGCCGGATCACAGCGGCAACTTCGTACTGCTTGCGAATTACCGGCAGCCGTCCTGGATCAGGGATGCCGTCTGGTATCAGATCTATCCGGAACGTTTTGCCAACGGCGATCCGACCAATGATGTACAGGAAGGCGAATATACCTTCAACGGACACCCGGTGACAAAGATGAAGAACTGGGAGGACAGACCGCTGGAATATGAGCAGGGGTTCTGCATGGATTTCTTCGGCGGCGACCTGCAGGGAGTCCGGGAGAAGATCCCGTATCTGAAGGCGCTCGGCGTGAATGCGATCTATCTCAATCCGATCTTCAGCGCGCCGTCGACACACAAATACGACTGCATCGATTTCTTCCACGTGGATAAACATTTCGGCGGCGATGAGGCGCTTGCGGAGCTTTCGAAGGCGCTGCACGAAAACGGCATGAAGCTGATGCTGGATATCTCCATCAACCATACGGGAACCGCCAACCGCTGGTTCAATAAGGACGGTGAGTTTTTCCCGAAGACAGTGGGCGCGTACAACAATCCGGATTCCGAAGAGCGCGGCTATTATTTCTTTGAGCCGGGAACGACGAATTACAAGGGATGGCGCGATGTCGAGACACTGCCGACACTGAATTACACCTCCGAGGCTCTGCGCGACGCGATCTACCGGAAGAAGGACGCGGTTCTTCGCAAGTGGCTTCGTCCGCCGTACAGCATCGACGGATGGCGCTTCGACGTAGCCGATAATTTCGCGCGCAATGGGGAGACACAGCTGGCGGACGAGATCTGGCCGGAGATCTGCGCGGCGATCCGTGAGGAAAATCCGGATGCCTATATCATCGGTGAGGACTGGGATGAGTGTTCCGAGCGCCAGCAGGGCGATGCCTGGGACGCGCCGATGAACTATTACGGCTGCGCCCGCCTGATCCGCGATTTCTACGGCCAGCAGGACCTGTTCCTGTCCCATGACCCGATTCTGGCACGGGAGTACGGGAAGCTTCGCGCCGAGGATGCGAAGGAACTGATGATGAGTTATCTGGCGAAGATGCCGTATGTGATGTGGCAGAACCAGTTCAATCTGATCGACAGCCACGATGTGCCGCGTTTTGCCAATGACAAGGCAATGAACGAGGGTGATGTCCGTGGCGCGGTCATGATGTATTTCTCGCTGATCGGAACGCCGTCCGTTTATTACGGAGACGAGGCCGGCATCGACGGATGGACCGAGACGGTCGAGGGCTGCCGCTTCCCGATGCCGTGGAGCAGGGATATCGAGGCGACCCCGCAATACCACCTGTATCATACCCTGATCGAGCTTCGGAAAAACCATGCCGCGTTCACGGAAGGCGGCATGAAATTCCTCTATGCCAAAGGGGAGGTCATGGCGATCGCCCGCTTTGATGACAAGGAAATCTTCGTGACGGTCATTTCCTCCTCGGACGCAGAGCAGACGATCGAACTTCCGCTTGGCGTGCTGGGCGCGGAAAGAAACGCGGACGCGGTGGATATCTTCGGACATGAACTTCACGCGGAAGCTGCCGGAGCAGGTGTTCTGAGACTGACGCTCGCGCCGCACGAGGCTGTACTCTTCCGCGCAGAGTGATTCACTACAGAAAATGAAGCCGTGTGATATAAAATGAGCCACAATATAAAAGAAGTCGCATAGATTAAACGAAGTCGCATAGTATAAAACGAAGTTGCTATGGTATAATCAGAGAAATACTTCCGAAATGTTTTTGGGGCAAACCGCAAAGGAGCAGAAATGAATATCGCGCTTTTTGTTATCAACAGTATCTTACTCGGAGTGGGGCTGGCCATGGACGCCTTTTCCATCTCTATCGCGAACGGTCTGAACGAGCCGGATATGTCACATCGGAAAACGGTCGGAATCGCGGGAACCTATGCGATCTATCAGTTTCTGATGCCGATGATCGGCTGGTTCTGCGTGCATACGATCGCTTCCTACTTTGTTGTCTTCCAGCGCTTCATTCCGTGGATCGCACTGGGACTGCTGGCTTACATCGGCGGCAAGATGCTGTTCGAAGGCATCGGCAAGATGCGCGGCAAAGCAAACGGCGAAGAGATCTCGACAGGGGAGAAGCTGACCTTCGGCACGCTGATGCTCCAGGGCATTGCCACCTCGATCGACGCGCTTTCCGTAGGCTTTACCATCGCGGCGTATAAGCCGGCAAAAGCCTTTGTCAGCGCACTGATCATCGCTATCGTAACCTTTGCGATCTGCATGGTCGGCCTCCTTTTCGGCAAGAAATTCGGAGAAAAACTGGCGGAC
>JAXJTA010000227.1:0-7200 GCA_036309825.1 Eubacterium sp.
AGTTATGATCGGATATATCAAGGGAATAGTCGCGGATGTCGCGGAAGACAGCATTCTGCTGGAGAATAACGGAATCGGCTGGAGGATCTTCATGCCGCAGTCGATGATCGGTTCGGGGGCGATGGAAGGCCGTGAGGTGAAGGTCTACACGTACATGAGTGTCCGTGAGGACGCGATGCAGCTCTTTGGCTTCTTGACAAAAGATGATCTGAACGTTTTTAAGCAGATCCTGAATGTCAGCGGAATCGGTCCGAAGGGAGCACTGGCGATCCTGTCTCATCTCCCGTCGGATGATCTGCGCTTTGCGGTCCTCTCGGACGATGCGGCGGCGATCGCAAAGGCGCCCGGCATCGGCAAGAAGACGGCGCAGAAGCTGATCCTGGAGCTGAAGGATAAGTTCAGCCTGGAGGAAGCCTTCGAGAAGAAGCTGGCAAACAGCGAGAACGCTTCTCCGGCCGCAGCAGGCGCAAAGGACGCCGAGACCGATGCGGTGCAGGCACTGGTGGCCCTCGGCTACTCGGGCACCGAAGCTCTGCAGGCGGTGAAAAAGGTCGGTGCGGATGATTCGATGGATTCCGAGCAGATCCTCAAGGCAGCATTGAAATATATTTTCTGACAGCAGGTAGAAAATGGAAAAACGTATTATTCAGACCGAGATCCGCCAGGAGGATGTCAAGGTAGAGAAGAGCCTTCGTCCGCAGACACTTGACGAATACATCGGCCAGGAAAAAGCAAAACAAAATCTGAAAATTTACATTGAAGCGGCGAAGCAGAGAGGCGATGTGCTCGACCATGTGCTTTTCTACGGCCCGCCGGGACTCGGCAAAACGACGCTTGCCGGCATTATTGCCAATGAAATGGGAACACATATGAAGGTCACCTCCGGACCGGCGATCGAGAAGCCGGGAGAGATGGCCGCCATCCTCAATAATCTGCAGGAGGGCGATGTCCTCTTTGTCGATGAGATCCACCGGCTGAACAGGCAGGTAGAGGAGGTTCTGTACCCGGCGATGGAGGATTACGCGATCGATATCATGATCGGAAAAGGCTCCTCTGCCCGGTCGATCCGCCTTGAGCTCCCGAAGTTCACCCTGGTTGGCGCGACAACGAGAGCGGGACTACTGACGGCGCCTCTTCGTGACCGCTTCGGTGTCATCCAGCATATGGAATTCTATACGATCCCCGAGCTGACGGAGATCATCGTTCATTCGGCTGCCGTTCTCGGCGTGGAGATCGATGCGGAAGGCGCAAAGGAGATGGCGAGAAGATCAAGGGGAACGCCGCGTCTGTCCAATCGTCTGCTGAAGCGCGTGAGAGATTTTGCCGCTGTCCAGTACGACGGAAGGATCACAAAGGAAGTGGCGTCCATGGCGCTTGACCTTCTGGAGGTCGACAAATACGGCCTTGACCAGACCGACAGGAAGCTCCTTCGGACGATCATCGAGAAATTTACGGGCGGTCCGGTTGGTCTCGATACACTTGCTGCCGCGATCGGCGAAGATTCCGGGACGATCGAAGAGGTCTACGAACCGTATCTGATCAAAAACGGTTTTCTGAACAGAACACCGCGTGGACGCACCGCGACGGAGCTGGCGTACAGACACCTCGGTATTCCTTTCGGGGAAGCCTGAAGACTCGTGCTTGTTTTTACGGCACTGCGGCTGTAAAATTATGGTAATTGAATCACGGATGAGGAGTGTGAATAATGGCGGAAAAAACTACAATCAAGGTTCTGATCGATGGAAAGATCGTAACGCTCAGCGGTTATGAATCGGAGGATTATCTCCAGCACGTTGCCTATTATCTCAATACCAAGATCGCGGAGCTTCGCTCCCTCGACGGCTATAACCGGCAGTCGCAGGAGACAAAAGCGACCCTTCTGGCACTGAATATCGCCGATGATTATTTCAAGGCGAAGGCACAGGTGGACGCGATGCAGGAAGATCTGGAAGACAAGGATCAGAGCGCGTATGACGTGAAACACGATCTGGTCAACATGCAGATGGAAAACGAGAGACTCAGGAAAGAAATCGCAGAACTTCGAGGTAAGAAAACTGTTGAAAACTGAACTTCTGGCACCCGCGGGTTCCATTGATGCACTCCGCGCCGCCTTCATGGCCGGCGCGGATGCTGTTTATATTGGGGGAAACCGATTCGGGGCGAGGGCTTATGCCGACAATCCGGACGAGGAAGAACTGGTCGGAGCGATCCGTCTGGCACACCGTCTCGGAAAAAAACTTTATATGACAGTAAATACCCTTTTCAAAAACGCCGAACTGGAAGATGAACTGAGGAGCTGGATGGAACCGTACTACCGAAACGGTCTCGACGGCGTCATCGTACAGGATTTTGGCGTTGTTGACTTTTTCAGGAAATATTTCCCGCTTCTTGATGTGCATTCGAGCACACAGATGACGATCACGGGACCGGAGGGTGCCGCGCTCATGAAGGAACTGGGTATGACAAGAGTCGTTCCTGCAAGAGAACTTTCTCTTCCGGAGATTCGCCGGATCCGGGAACGGACCGGGCTTGAGATCGAATCCTTCGTACACGGCGCGATGTGTTACAGCTATTCCGGACAATGTCTGATGAGCAGTCTGATCGGCGGAAGAAGCGGTAACAGAGGACGCTGTGCCGGTGTCTGCCGGCTGCCCTTCAGGGTGGAAGAAAACGGACGCACGCTGAACGGAAGAGATTCGGAGTACCCGCTCAGCATGAAGGATATGTGCACGATCGATCTGATCCCCGACATGATCCGCGCGGGAATTGTTTCCTTCAAGATCGAGGGGCGGATGAAGAAGCCGGAATATACCGCGGGTGTCGTATCCGTTTACAGGAAATACATCGACCTTTTCGAGAGGGATCCGGATCATTACCGCGTTGATCCCGCAGACAGGCAGATGCTCTATGACCTCTTCAACCGCGACGGTTTTAACAGCGGCTATTACAGAGAGTACAACGGACCGGATATGATGGCGCTGAAGAACGCGAAGCTTTCGGAAGGGCATCAGAAGAAGGCGGCAGCCGTTGCGGAGCAGCTGCATGTAAAGCTTTCGCTGCCGGATATGGCAGCAAGGCTGCAGCTTGGAGTGAACGGACACTGCCGGCTTGCAAAGGGAAGCCCCGCTTCCCTTACGGTTACCGATCCTCTTCACGATCTTTCCGTCACGGTTACGCGCGATGGCGTTCAAAAAGCGCAAAAGTCCGCGGTCGACCTGACGCGTGTGAGAAAGCAGCTGAACAAGACGGGAACGAGTGACTTCCGTTTCGAATCCCTTGTGATCGATATGGAAGAAGATCTCTTTGTCCCCATGCAGCTGCTGAATGAATTGCGCCGGGAAGCCTTCGCGGCGCTGGATGAGAAGATCAGTGAGAGTTTCATGAGAACGGTTACCGGGGACCCGTCTGTAAAGCCCGAAAGGCCGTGCGGGACTCCCAAATCACCATGCAGAATCCGCATTTCCGTTGAGACTCCGGAACAGTTTGAGGAGGCAGAGCGGCTTCTTGCCGTATCGGAATCCGGAGATCTGTTTGACGGCATCTATGTGCCCGTGTCCCTCTATGATACGATCAGGAAGAAAAAGAGGGGAGAAACGCTCCTTCATCTGGCCCTTCCGTATATCCTGCGTGAAAAAGACGGTCATACGGAAGAGAATCTGTCCGAGCTGATCCGCGAATTTGCCGGGGCAGAGAAAGGGGACATCCTGATCCGCTGTCAGGAGGAAGCGGGACTTGTGAAGAAACTCGGTCTGGCAGAGCGCTCTGTCACCGATGCGGGCTTTTATACCTGGAATGACCGTTCTCAGTCTGTTTTTGCCGGACTCGGCTTTACAAGGGATACGGTACCGCTCGAGCTGAATTTCCGCGAGATCCGCGGAAGAAGCTGCGCGGCAAGTGAATTGGTGATCTATGGGCGCGCACCGATGATGATCTCCGCGCAATGCGTGAAGAAAAATGTCGATAAGTGTACGCACGCTTTCGCCCGACTGTCGCTGACGGATCGGAAGAACAAGACATTTCCCGTGCAGTGCTGCTGCGATACCTGCACCAATATTATATATAACAGCCTTCCGACAAGCCTGCTGAAGGAGAAAGAGGCGATCGGGCACATCGGCCCACGGAGCCTTCGGATCGCTGTTACCACAGAGTCGGGCAGGGAAACGCGCGATGTGATCCGGGCATTCTGTGACGGATTTATCGCAGGCGGTACATCGGAGCTTCCGTTTGAAACTACGAAAGGACATTTCCGCAGAGGAACGGAATAATTTATGGTTAATATTATTATTGAAATATCCAAATATCTGCTTCTCGCCATCATGATCTTTTTCACGATCGAGACGTATATGGTCCTGAAGAGGCGGGATGAACGGTCGAGAAGACGGATCATGCGCAAGCAGATCGGTCTGATGGTGCTCTTTAATCTGGTGTGCTATCTGGTCATGTATGTGGCATCCGGGGATTTCGGAATGCTCGTCATGCTGGTATGTGTGATCGGCTATATATTGATCGTGCAGATCCTGTACCGTCTGATCTATCAGAAGGCATCGCTGATCCTTCTGAATACGATGTGCATGCTTCTGTCGATCGGCCTTGTCATGCAGACCAGACTCGGAATGGAAACGGCGCAGAAGCAGTACATCATCGCGGTCGCGTCTACGCTGATCTGCTTCGTGATACCGGTTTTTGTCCGCAGAGTCAACTGGGTGTCGAAACTCACCTGGGTCTACGGTATCCTCGGTATTCTTCTTCTGGGAGCCGTTTTTGCCTTCGGACGCGTTACAGGCGGCGCGACGCTGAATGTAACACTGGGAGGAATTTCCTTCCAGTTTTCGGAATTTGTCAAGATCACGATCGTTTTGTTTATGGCGGGAATGCTGCAGGAAAGGCATGATTTCAAGCGAGTTGTCGTGGTGACGATCGTTGCGGCGATCCACGTAGGGATCCTTGCCCTTTCGGCCGATCTGGGCGCTGCACTTGTCTATTTCCTGGCCTATATCGTTGTTGTATATGTATCAACCAGAAATCCGGGCTATGCGCTTCTGGGACTCGGAGGCATGGCGGGAGCGGCAACGGTAGCTTACCGGCTGTTCGAGCATGTGCGGGTCCGTGTGCAGGTATGGAAAGATCCGTTCATCGATTACGAGGGAACCGGTTACCAGATCGTCATGGCGATCTTCGGCGTATGCGCGGGCGGATGGTTCGGCACGGGACTCTTCAAGGGCAATCCGGATATGATCCCGCTTGCATACGAAGATTTCACCTACGCGGCGATCTGCGAGGAGTTCGGCATTGTTTTTGCCATCTGCCTGATCCTTCTGTGCATGGGGATGTACCTGCTGATCATCCGGATCGCCATGAGGCTGGATAAACCTTTCTACAAGCTTGTCGCGCTTGGCCTTGGCAGTGAATATGCCTTCCAGGTATTTCTTACCATCGGCGGCACGACAAAGTTTATTCCGATGACGGGGATCACCCTTCCGCTTGTAAGCTACGGCGGAAGCTCAATGATGTGTACGATCATCATGATCTCAATCATTCAGGGACTTTATATCATGAGAAAAGACGAGGACGAAGCTATTGAGAAAGAGAGACGGGAATACTCCAGGAGACGGATGGAGAGATACAACCGACCGGTCCGTGAGGAGAGAAGACGGGAATTTCCGAGACAGGATCTCCGCAGAGCAGAGACCGGGGAACAGGAAAGATACGGAGCGGGAACGGGACGCGGGACAGCCCCGGAGGACGAACTCGCCCGCAAGATCGAAGAACAGGCCAGACACGACATCGCTTTCCGCGACTAGACCGTACAAGATCGTAGCCTACTTCAGCGTGGCGCTTTTTATCGGTCTGATCGCGTACATGATCTATTTTCAGGTCTTTCGAAGCGACGAGCTTCTGAACAGCCCGTACAATAAGCGGCAGGATAAGGTCGAGGAGTCTGTGATCCGCGGCTCGATCCTAGCGTCTGACGGAAGCCCGCTTGCCCAGACACAGACGGCGGAGGACGGTACTGAGACCCGTGTCTATCCGTATAACGGACTGTTTGCGCATACGGTCGGCTATGCCTCCTACGGCGGAAGCGGACTGGAATCGACGCACAATAATGATCTGATCCATTCCCACGCCAATATCGTTACCCAGGTGCAGAATGACCTGAATGACGAGAAGAAGCAGGGAGACAGCATCCGGACGACGCTGTCGGTCGATCTGCAGCAGACGGCTGTGGATGCGCTCGGCGGCAATAAGGGAGCCGTTTTTGTCATGAATCGGGATACCGGTGATGTGCTTGTGGACTGGAGTAATCCGGGCTTTAACCCGAACACGATCGTAGAGGATTGGGACGCGCTCACAAACAGTGATGACGGTGTCTTCATGAACCGCGCGACCCAGGGACAGTACCCGCCCGGTTCGACCTTCAAGATCATTACGGCGCTGGCTTATCTGCGCCAGTACGGCACCTTCGACAACTTCTCCTACGAGTGTACGGGAAGCTATGAATACGCCGGCTACACGATCACCTGCGCCAACGGAGAGGTGCACGGAACAGAAACCTTTGCGGACGCGATGGCCAATTCCTGCAACTGCGCGTTCGCCTACATGTCCGTCAATATGATCGATAAGAAAAACCTGCGGCAGGCAGCCGAGGACCTGGGCTTCAACCAGCAGATCGATCTGGCGCTTCCTTATGTGCAGAGCATCTTCTCCCTCGATTCGAATACAGCCGATCAGCTGACGATGCAGACGGCCATCGGACAGGGTGACACACTGGCTACGCCGATGGAAATGTGCATGGTTGCACAGGCAGTCGCGAACGGCGGCAAAATGATGAAGCCGAACTTTATTTCCGAAATTGTCAGTGCGGACGGCACGGTTGTTTCCGGCTCCGAGGAAAAGGAGATCGGTCAGGTAATGACAGCGGATCAGGCGGAGGCGATCAAAGACCTTCTGTTCGGCGTTGTTTCCAAAGGTACAGCTTATGATCTGGCGGACCTTTCCTGCAACGTTGCCGGCAAGACCGGAACGGCGGAATACGGTGACATAGCCGAAGGCAGGGCACATTCCTGGTTCACCGGTTTCTCCAATACAGGCGCGGGCGATATTGTCGTTTGTGTGCTTGTCGAGGACGGCGGCAACGGGAATGCTCCCGCGACTTCGGTTGCAAGAGCCATCTTCTCCGCTTATTTCGGATAAGGTTTGCAG
>JAXJTA010000228.1:0-3892 GCA_036309825.1 Eubacterium sp.
GCGGAGGAGCACGCGGTCACCTTTGCCGCGGGCCTTGCCCTCGGCGGTCTGATCCCCGTTTTTGCCGTCTATTCGTCTTTCCTGCAGCGGGGCTTCGACCAGATCATGGAAGATGTCTGCATGCAGAGGCTGCACGTCGTTTTTGCCGTTGACAGAGCCGGCTTTGTCGGCGCGGATGGCAGAACGCATAACGGCTGCTTTGATCTGTCCTACCTGTCCATGATGCCGCACATGGTCGTGATGGCACCGAAGAACAAGTGGGAGCTTTCCGATATGATGAAGTTTGCCGTGGCGCACGACGGCCCGATCGCGCTTCGCTACCCGAGAGGGGAGGCGTACGACGGCCTTTCGGAACACAGGTCCCCGGTCGAGCTCGGCAGGGCGGAGGTCATCGAAAAAGGTGAGGAGATCGCTCTTCTGGCGATCGGTACGATGGTAAAAACGGCCGTGGAAGTGGCGGAGATCCTGAAGGAAAAGGGCTGTCATCCGACGATCGTCAATATGCGCTTTGCCAAACCGTTTGATGAGGAGCTGCTGCGGACGCTATCCGCGGATCACGGCCTGTTCGTAACAATGGAAGAGAATATGCGCGCCGGCGGCATGGGCGAGCAGATCCTTGATTTTGTAAACAAAGAAGCACTTCCGGTGCGGACGCTGATCGCGGCGATCCCGGATGTGTATATCCAGCACGCGTCGGTGGAGACGCAGAGAAAACTCGCGGGAATCGATGCCGAAAGCATCGCGGCATCCATCCTTGCGGAAGAAGACGGGAAGAACGACTGACGCGGCAGTGATATAAGCACTACCGGTGCATCGAAAATGGATGTGCAGTCGGCGCGGCAGTAATATAAGGGCGGCGGCACGGCCGGAACAGAAGCACAGACGGCGCATCGAAAACGGATGTGCAGTCGGTACTGCAGTAATAAAAGAGCGGCGGCGCAGCCGATATGAATAAGAAGCTTGTAACAGGCGAAGGAGAAGAAGCGTGGCGAAAGCGAAGGAAAGACTTGATGTACTCGTTGCGGGGAGCGGACTGGCCCCCTCAAGAGAGAAGGCAAAGGTTCTGATCATGGCGGGAGAGGTCCTCGTCAATGGACAGCGGGAGGATAAGCCGGGAACGACTTTTCCGACCGATGTGACGATCACGCTGAAGAACAGCAAGCCGTTCCCGTTCGTCAGCCGCGGCGGCCTCAAGCTGGACAAGGCGGTGCACCATTTCGATATCAGCCTTGCGGACAAGATCTGCATGGATGTCGGAGCGTCGACAGGCGGTTTTACCGATGTCATGCTGCAGAACGGAGCCGAGAAGGTCTATTCCGTGGATGTCGGCTACGGACAGCTTGACTGGAAGCTTCGCGAGGATCCGCGTGTCGTCGTCATGGAAAAAACGAATATCCGTTACGTCACACCGGAAGATATCGGAGACAGACCTTCCTTCATTTCCATCGATGTCTCCTTCATCTCGCTGACCAAGGTCCTTCCTCCGGTGAAGGAACTGCTGACCGAGGAGGGTGACGTTGTCTGCCTGATCAAGCCGCAGTTCGAAGCAGGCAGGGAAAAGGTGGGCAAGAAGGGTGTTGTGCGGGATCCGAAGGTACACCGCGAGGTCATCACCAACGTTGTTGCTTTCGCGAGCAGTATCGGTTTCGTCACGGCGGAGCTGGAATTTTCACCGATCAAAGGGCCGGAGGGCAATATCGAATACCTGCTCCATCTGATCAAGACCGCGGATGAGACGAAAACCGGCGCGATCACGGAGGAAGTGATCGACCGTACCGTCGATATGGCACACGGCGCTCTCGACAAGGCATGATCGGTCACCGGTACTGAACGGTCAGCAACGGACAGAGGCACGTTCGCAAAGCAGCAATTAACGAAGTAAAGGAAAGCAATGAAACACTTTTTTATCATACCAAACAGAGCAAAAGACCCGGACCTGTCGATCACGCAGGGCATCACGGATTATCTGGAGACGCACGGCGCGACCTGCACGATCCGCGCGCTCGGTGACGCGGATCCTCACGGGCGGAGAAAAACGGATCCCGAAGAGATCCCCGAAGACACGGAATGCATGATCGTCCTCGGCGGCGACGGCACACTGATGCGTGCGGCCGACGATACCGTGGACAGACAGATCCCGCTTCTCGGCATTAACCTCGGTACCCTCGGCTATCTTGCGGAGATCGACCGCACGTCGATCTATCCGGCGTTGAACGCGCTTCTGAGCGATCAGTTCACGATCGAGCACCGCATGATGCTGCACGGAGACGTTGTGCGGGACGGAGAGATCGCGGCGTCCCGGACGGCGCTCAATGAGGTCGTGATCGGACGTGTCGGAACGCCGCATGTGCTGGCTCTGTATAATTATGTCAATGACGCGTATCTGAATGATTACCGGGCGGACGGCGTCATTGTATCGACACCGACCGGATCGACCGGTTACAGCCTGTCGGTCGGTGGGCCGATCATCAGCCCGTCGGCAAACGTTTTTCTGCTGACACCGCTTGCGGCGCACACGCTGAACACCAGAAGCGTTGTTCTGCCGCCGGAGAACAAGATCACGGTGCAGGTCGGACCGGGGCGCGACAACAGCATCGAACATGCCAATGCCTATTTTGACGGCGATGAAGGGATTCCGATGCAGACCGGCGACAAGATAGAGATCAGAAGATCCGAGAAGGATACGCTGATCATCAAGATCAAGAATGACAGCTTTTTGGAAGTGCTTCGAAGAAAGATGGGCAATATCTAGAACGGGGGAATTACGATGAAACTTGCCAGACAGGCGGAGATCCTTAAACTGATCCATGAATATGACATCGAGACGCAGGATGAACTCGTTCAGCGTCTGAATGACAGCGGCTACAATGTGACGCAGGCAACGGTCTCCCGCGATATCCGCGAAATGAAGCTGATGAAGACGGCGGGAGAGAACGGAAACCTCCGTTACACCCTGCTGCAGACGAGAAGTCAGGACACGGCGGGACGCTATGTGCGTGTGCTGAAGGATGCCTTCGTGTCGATGGATACGGCGGAGAATATCCTGGTCATCAAGACGGCACCCGGCATGGCGATGGCGGCGGCAGCCGTTCTCGACGAGATGAACTGGGGCGAGATCGTCGGCTGCATTGCCGGTGACAATACGATCATGTGCGCGATCCGCAGCCGTGACGAGGCGATTCGTGTGATGGACAAGCTCACGAAGATGCTGGAGACGTTCTGAGTACCGGTATTCCGTCTGAGAATTTTCGGCGAAGGTATAGCGGTGCAAATATAGCGGTGCAAATAATGCTGTGAAGATATAGCGGCGAAGCTATGCCGGAAGATATTTGGGGTCTGCAATTCCGGAGAACATCCGAGGTGAAACCATGCTTACTGAATTACACGTAAAAAATCTGGCCCTGATCGATGAGGCGGAAGTCTCCTTCGGTCCGGGCCTCAATATTCTGACCGGCGAGACCGGCGCCGGAAAATCGGTGCTGATCGGCTCGATCAACCTGGCGCTCGGCCAGAAGATGTCCCGCGACATGCTTCGCACCGGCGCGGACTCCTGTCTGGTGGAGCTGATCTTCCAGGTGGAGAACGAGAGTGTCCGTGAGAAGCTTCGCGAGATGGACTGCGAGACGGAGGACGGCCAGCTCATCATTACCAGAAAGGTTACGGACGGCCGCAGTATCTGCCGCATCAACGGCGAGACCTGCACGGCGGCACAGATCCGCCGGATCTCGTCGCTTCTTCTGGATATCCATGGGCAGCATGAGCACCAGTCTCTGCTTTATCCGGACCGGCAGCTCGAGATCCTCGACGCGTTCGGCGGTGAGGATCTCGCGCCTTTTCTGGAAGAGACCGAGCGCTGCTATCAGGCGTACCGCGAGATCCTGAAGGAGAGAAA
>JAXJTA010000229.1:0-4131 GCA_036309825.1 Eubacterium sp.
GTCCGCAGCAGTCGAGACAGATGTGCCGTCCGCTGCAGTCACGGCAGCCGGTGCATCCGCAAATACCGCATTTGTATTTATTCCGAGAGACCCTGACAATAAAGTGATCATACCGATACCGGCCACGATTCGCTTAAATATGCTATATCTTTTCATATGTTCCCCCTGCCATTGTATTTTAATAGATATAATCCATTATATTTTAATAGGCATAATATCATACAATAAGTATAGCACGCAATATCAATTGTTATCAGCCTGCCCCAGAGTTCAAATAAATGCACATCCCCGGCATCGTCGGATGCAAATAAAGGTAGGGGTCATGTCCGCGTTCTTTCCGGATCATAAACCCCTACCTACTGAAATGGTTCAATATTCAATTGTATTTATCTCTTTCTTTCTTCGATGTTATAGATAAATTCCTGATTCAATTTTTAGTTTTCTTGTTTTATATCACATCTTACGTATAAAACTTCTAAAACTATAAATCTATGTTCCCTGCCTTGCAGAATCTGTTTCCTGCTTAGAAAGTTTTGTGATCATGTATTCCGTTTCTTTGCACGGAACCTGACGTTCGTTTCTTTACACGATACGCCTTTGCGGTGCTTATTATTCCATACGAGCTGCCAGCTTCACATTACCTCTCATGTCTTATGTTCCGATCCCGACTCGAACATCTGCCCGGAGCATCGTTCCTTTTTTCTCTCTTATGAGTGGTCTTTCCAGCGGGGACTGCTATGCATTACCGCTCTCATATGGAGTATTCATTTCCGGTGGAGTTCCCATTGGTAAATGCCCTCCTTTCGCTTTCTGAAGTTCTTTCTTTACCTGATCTTCTTTTCAGGTACTTCTTAACTTCCTTTGTTTGACTATATATTACCTCTGCCTGCACATGATGTCAAGTCTTTTTTCAGTTTATTTTGGATTTAATATTTCTGAATTGCGTATATTTATGGTGTTATTATATTATTTTCTGTCTATTTGTCCTTGGCGAATCACTCTCATCCAGCTATCACGTCAACCTTTATACGCTGCTGGATCAAGTTGCATCCCCCGTCGCGGCACGTAAAAGGGGATGCGAATCCGTGCCGGATTCGCATCCCCTCCTTCTAATCCAAATTTATCTCAGAGCATTCAGTGATTTCTGTAATAGTTGATCAGACAGCCGTCCAGGATGATCTCTCTCTCGTCATCGGTAAGTTTTCCGAGCGTCAGGTCAAACTCTTTGCCATCTGCCACGCGATAGGCTTTGATCACATCGTTTTTCTCTTCGACCGCCTGACGTACGTTCGGAATGAAGAGGTAATCGCCGTTCGCGAACGGAAGGTCACCCGCCTCGATCAGGAACGGAAGCATGCCCCAGTTGATGAGGTTCGAGCGGTAACGCTTTGTCGCGTATTCATTGGCAATATTTGCCCAGCCGCCGAGAACCTTCTGGCAGGAAGCCGCCTGCTCTCTTGCGGAGCCGTCGCCCGGCTTCACCGCGAAGATCGTCGAACCGACACCGATATTTGCCTCGGTGACTTTCGGGAATTTTGCCCGGATAGCGGTAAGGACATCTGTCAGCTCCGGAAGTGCCTCTGCCGGTGCCTTGCCCTCTTCAATGGCCTTCTGTGCCTTCTGCACTTCCTTCGCGCGGCCTACATACGCCGGATCCTTACGGGAGAGTGTGAATTCCGCGAGGCCGAGCGGGTTGGAACGGTAGGAAGAAGTCTCGCCGGACGGAATGAGCTCGTCGGTGGTGGTAACCGGATCGTGGATCTCGGAGACTACCTTGAGGATCATGTTCTCAGGAAGCGCGGACATTGCCGGCCAGTCCTTGATGTTCGGGCCGAAGCGGACATCAACGGACGGATCCGCTACGCCGTGGCTGTCAAAAACTCTGTGCTCGTAGATCTTGCTGTCGAAGTGGTAGACCGGATGACGGTACTCACCCGCAAAATCGGTCGCCGGTGTCAGGTAGCCCTGGTTTGCGGCTGTTGCTGCGATCGAACGGGCATCCATCAGCGCGACAGATGCGATCTGGCCGTTCTGAACCTTGGAGCCCTCACGGTTCGGGAAGTTTCTCGTGGAGTGACGGATGGACAGGTCACCGTTTGCCGGTGTGTCGCCAGCGCCGAAGCACGGTCCGCAGAAGGCGGTCTTGACGATCGCTCCGGTCTCGATGAGCGTTGCGAGGGTGCCGTTTTTCGCCAGTTCCATATAGATCGGTGTACTTGCCGGGTATACACTGAGGGTGAAGTCATCGCTTCCGATATACTGTCCCTTCAGAATGTCGGCAGCGTCGCAGATATTTTCAAATCCGCCGCCCGCGCAGCCCGCGATGATTCCCTGATCGACCAGGAGACGGCCGTTGTGGATCTTCCTGGTAAGGTTGAAATCAACCTTGCCGTTCAGCGATACCTGCGCGCGTTTTTCAACATCGTGAAGGATATCTTCGAGGTTCGCGTTGCACTCCTCGATCGTGTATACATTGCTCGGATGGAACGGCATCGCGATCATCGGGTGGATCTTGTCCAGCTCAACACGGATGCAGCCGTCATAGTAAGCAACGGCGCCCGGATTCAGCTCTTTGTACTGGTCGGCGCGGCCGTGCTCATTGTAGTACTCTTTGATCGTGTCATCGGTGCGCCAGATCGAGGAGAGGCAGGTCGTCTCTGTCGTCATGACATCCACGCCGATTCGGAAATCCGCAGACAGGTTGGATACGCCCGGACCTACGAACTCCATCACTTTGTTTTTCACATAGCCCTTTTCAAAAACGGCGCCGATGATCGCGAGCGCTACGTCCTGCGGACCGACGCCCGGAACCGGCTTACCTGTCATGTATACGGCAACCACATCCGGCATCGGAATATCATAGGTCTTGTTCAGAAGCTGCTTTACCAGCTCCGGGCCGCCCTCGCCCATGGCCATCGTTCCCAGCGCGCCGTAACGGGTATGAGAATCCGAACCGAGGATCATTCGTCCGCCGCCGGAAAGCATTTCGCGCGCGTACTGGTGGATGACCGCCTGGTGCGGCGGCACATAGCTTCCGCCGTATCTCTTGGCACAGGACAGACCAAACATGTGGTCATCCTCGTTGATCGTTCCGCCGACCGCGCAAAGGGAATTGTGACAGTTTGTCAGCGTATACGGAATCGGGAATTTCTCCAGACCGGATGCTCTTGCCGTCTGAATAATTCCTACAAATGTAATATCATGGGAAACCAGCTGATCAAATTTGACCTGCAGATCCTTCATATTTCCGGAAGTATTATGCTCCTCCAGAATACGATATGCGATCGTGGACTTCTTTGCTTCGTCAGCTGTTACATTTACGCCCAGCTGTTTCAGCATGGGAGATGCTTCCGGTCCGTCATTAATCAATGTCTCGCCATTAACCAGATAAGCACCGCTTTTCAGTAACTCGATCATTTCTCCACCTCCGAATATTAACAAGTTTTTCTATTTTCAAATCCTTTTTGCAAATCCTTGCTGAATTTGCAAATCCAGGGAATATCATATATTATTTACTTGGTTTTCGCAAGACAGCGATAAAAACGTGGTGAGCATCATTATTTTCGGTGCCGCAGGCCGGCGACGATGCGGTTCGATCGGAGCATTTGGATTTTCGGTGCCGCAGGCCGGCAGCAAAGCGGTACACATTACAGGCGCCCGCATAAGGAGGACTTCCCATGAGAATTTGGGGAAAAATGATGAAAGATAATCATATGCTGAAGGATATGACTGTGACCGATTACAGCTCGGAGACCCGGACGCACAAGATATTCGGGGCGCTCGAACGCATCTGCCACGAATGGGACCTGAGCGTCCCGATCTGGCTCGATTCCAATGTCCGTGAATTTAAAAGAATGAAGAAAGTCCGCTTCTACCAGGACAGCTTCGTCGGCGAAGAGATCAGTTTCGACTATCTGGAACTGCTCGTACTCGAGGAGTAAGCCGGGAAGCTCTGGCGCGGGAGGGCAACAAATTCCCCTGAATCCTGCTTTTTTGTTGTCCCGCCGGGGCTTCCCGGCGCGGAACGACAACAAATTCCCCTGACTCTTGCTTTTTTGCTGTTCCGCCAGGACTTCCCGGCGCGGGAAGACAACAAATTCCCCTAAATCTTGCTATTTTGTTGTTCCGCCA
>JAXJTA010000230.1:0-17174 GCA_036309825.1 Eubacterium sp.
GATAATGAATGCGCCGGAGGCGTACACAGATGACATGCTGAAGGGAATCTACGCAGCCCATGACGGCATGGTGAAGTACGTAAATGACGACCTTCGCTGTTACTGCACTGCACACAAGAAGGAAGGGAAGGTCGCGATCATCACAGGTGACGGAACCGGACATCTCCCGCTTTTTCTGGGATATGTGGGCGATGGCCTGCTTGACGGATGCGGAGTCGGCGGCGTGTTCCAGAGCCCGTCATCCGAACAGATCTACAATGTCGCGAAAGAGGTGGAAGCAGGTGCTGGCGTCCTGTTTCTGTATGGAAATTACACCGGTGATATCATGAATTTTGATATGGCTGCGGAAATTCTGGAAATGGATGACATTCAGACGGCAAGTATCGTCGGCGCGGATGACGTCCTTTCGCATGCGGATCCATCCGTACGCCGCGGCGTAGCCGGTATCTTCTTCATGTATAAATGTGCCGGAGCAAAAGCTGCCGACGGAGGCGATCTGGAGGAAGTACTTGCGGCAGCGCAGAAGGCAAAGGACAATACAAGGACGGTCGGCTTTGCTTTAACTCCGTGTATTATTCCGGAGATCGGTCATCCGAACTTCGAACTGAAGGATGGGGAAATGGCCTTTGGTATGGGCATCCACGGAGAACCCGGCGTATGGAACGGCCCGATCAAGACGGCTGATGAACTTGCGAAAGATTCTGTAGAAGAAATACTCGATGACATGGAAGTAAAGGCGGGCGAGGAGGTCTGTGTTCTGATCAACGGACTGGGAGCCACCAGTCAGGAGGAACTGTATATCCTCTCCGGCAGTGTCAGAAAGGAACTGGATGATCGCGGTATCAAAACATATCGGACATTTGTGGGAGAGTATGCCACAAGTATGGAGATGGCCGGCGCTAGTATTTCTCTGTGCCGCATCGCTGACGAAGAAATGAAGAAGCAGATCGATAAACCTGTACATACGCCGTTTTATACACAGGTATAAAACGCTTTTCATCATGAAGAAAGGCATTTATAATGGCAATAACGGAAATAAAAGCAGAAGAACTTCCGGCACTCTTTGAGAGCGTTGCGGAGGTATTTGAAGAGAAAAAAGAACTTCTTTGTCAGATGGATGCCGCGATGGGAGACGGTGATCTTGGTCTCACGATGAGCAAGGGATATGGAGCACTGCCGCAGATCCTGCGGGAAAATCTTGACGCGGATAATCCTGCAAAGATGCTTATGAAGGGCGGCATGAAGATGTCCGGCGTAGTGCCCTCCACGATGGGGACATTGATGTCAAGCGGCCTGATGCAGGGCGGAAAGATGCTGAACGGCAGGAAAACCATCGGAGCGTCGGAATTTGCTGATTTTCTGACCGGTTTTGCGGAAGGGATAAAAAAGCGAGGTAAATGCGACGCGGGTGACCGCACGATTTACGATGTCTTGGAGCCGGCACAGAAAGCGGCGCAGCAGGCCGCGTCTGCCGGAGCTTCTCTGCCGGATGTTGCGGCTGCTGCATTGCAGGGCGCCGAGGCAGGTGTAGAGGCCACAAAGGAAATGATTCCGAGATTCGGAAAAGCCGCTGTTCATGCCGCGAAGGCAAAAGGTGTAGAAGATCAGGGAGCAGTAGCGGGCAAATGTCTGATCGAGGGCCTTCTGCGATACATCAACTAAAGAGAGGTCTGCGTATGAAGATACTTAGCTTTGGCTCATTGAATATTGACTATGTATACAGTGTGGAGCACATCGTGAAAAGAGGCGAGACCATTTCGTCGTCGGCTCTCAATGTATACAGCGGCGGAAAAGGATTGAATCAGTCGGTTGCCATGGGAAAAGCCGGCGCGCATCCTTATCATGCCGGAATGATCGGGGAAGACGGCATGTTCCTGCTGGACGTCCTGAAGAAAGCCGATGTAGATATCAGCAAGACAAA
Source organism: Eubacterium sp. (assembly GCA_036309825.1). Classification (GTDB taxonomy): domain Bacteria; phylum Bacillota; class Clostridia; order Lachnospirales; family Lachnospiraceae; genus Bilifractor. The sequence continues at coordinate 1,922 of JAXJTA010000230.1, forward strand.
AGTTTCAAAGGAGATCAGGACCGGAAACGCGATCATTCAAAATGACGCCGACGGGGATAATTGTATCCTTCTATTCGGCGGGGCCAACCGGGCAATCGATGAGAAATACATCGCAGAGGTGCTGGAGGGCTTTTCCGCCGGGGATATTCTGGTGTGTCAGAATGAAATTTCAAATCTCCGCGCACTGGTTACCATGGCTCATGACAGGGGCATGACGATCGTATTGAACCCGTCGCCCATGGATCGGGACGTCAGCGAATTGGATCTGGATATGATCGACTATTTCGTCCTCAATGAGATCGAGGCGGGTCAGCTGACCGGATTGGAAACAAAGGACGGCAATGCGCTGATGGAAGCGATGCGGAAGAGATTTCCGCATGCGCGCATCGTATTGACCCTCGGTGATAAGGGATCGATGTACGGCGATGCGGATGGCGTGATCCGGCAGGAGGTAATTCCCGTCAAACCCGTCGACACGACGGCAGCGGGCGATACTTTTCTCGGATATTTCACCGCATGCATCAGCAAGGGCAGGACACCGGCGCAGGCGCTGGCAACAGCGGCAAAGGCCAGTGCCATCACGATTACAAGAGCCGGCGCGGCACCTTCGATTCCGTGGATGAAGGAGATCGGGTAAGAGCTGCAAATAACGGGGGCTAACTCACAAAAAACGGGGGCTGTGAAGAAATGAAACGCATTTCTTCACAGCCCCCGTTTTTTGGTACGTGCGGCAGCCCCGTTTTTTATTCTCCTGCGTCGATCGAAAATGTGTTTCCGCGTAAAAGTGGTCTCACCGGTAAACATTTATCTGCGCGCGAGTAATTCTTTCAGCTCCTCCTGCGTTGCGGCGAGTGTTTCCTGCACATTGGTCTTCTGATGTACCATGTCGAGAACGTGCCGGCAGACGATTTCATCGATATCATACTGAGACAGAACGGTGCCGTCGGGCAATGCAGGCGGAAGAGTCGGCCTGGAGTATTTGTACATGGAGTAGTAGAGAGGAAGCCACGGATACAGGTTGTTCAGTTCATCGTTTGTGTACGTCCGGGTGATCGCCGAGTTGCTTCCGAGCAGTGTAGAGTAGTTGGCGATCGTCGGCTTGCAGGTCCATTGGAGAAAGCTCAGCGCCGCTTCCTTATGTTCGGAATGCGCGTTGATACCCAGTCCCAGCCGCCGAGCAGCGGATGTTTGCCGGGGAGCATGTGATAACCGATGGATCCGTTGATCGTATTGCGCTGAAAATCCGTATTGTCCTTGAGAAAGGACGGGTACGAGATCAGCATGGCGGTCTCGCCGTTCAGGAAGTCGGCGGCAGCGCTGTTGTCCGTCGCTGTTTCATAATCCGGTTTCGCGTTGGCGATCGATTGCAGGAAGTTGATGTAGGCGGACAGACCTTCCGCGGATTCGATCGTCACACGGTTTTTGGCATCAAAAAGAGAACCGCCGTATGCATACAGGCGCATGTAGATCTCCGGCGTCAGACATTCACTGTAGGCTGTCGGAACGGTAATACCGTATGGGACGGCATCCGTCTGGTGCGTGAAGAAGGCGGCCAGCGTATTGTATTCCTTTAACGTGACCGGGGGACGAAGCGGCAGATTACTCTGTCTGCGGTAATCGGCCTGTAAGCCGGGATCATCGAAGAGATCCTTCCGGTAATAGAAAATCTGCGGCGCATACATGAAAGGAATGCCGTAGTACCGGCCTCTGTGCGTACTGTAATATTGCATGCAGTTCGGGAAAAACGCATTCTGATCCAGCTGGTACATGCTGTCGGTCAGATCCTCCAGGACATTTCTGCTCGCCAGAGAACGAAGCCACGGGATATCGTACATGTAGATATCCTGTTGTGTCGGCAGCTGTTCGTTTTTTTCAAGAATCGTCTCATACAGGTTATGATGCGGAAGCATCTGCGCGTTGACCCTGATGCCGGTCCGGTTGATAAAGTTCGGAAGCAGCTCCAGCAGAGAATGTACCTGCGGTGTATCGAGGAAGAGAATGTTCAGCTCCTCGCCGGTCATGTCTTTCTCGAGGCGGTGTGGGTGCTTTACGAAGGCGTAGTTATTATTGGCGGGCGACTTATCGAGGTGTCCTCCGTTCAATACCCTGCGCTCGCTTTCCTTGGTGAGCGGTGACTGCATCTGGTCATCGAGCAATTGGGACGCTACCTCGCCGAGGCGGATAGCGGGACGTTTTACCGTCTGTGTGGAGAAGGAATGCGTAAAGATATTCCAGTGTTCTTCCCCGAGAGAATAGACAGGAATATCATTTGTACCGTATCCGAGGACGGACATGGCTTCGATCACACCGCTGGCCACCGTCTCACTGGTCGTGACGATCGCGTCGGGATGCTTCTTCTGCAGGACGGATAAAGCCTTTCGGAAGGCATCCTCCTTATTCATGTCTACCGTGACGATGCGGTCGCGGTCCGGCTTCGCGCCTGAACTCTTTAATCCGTCCAGAAAGCCTTTCCGGCAGGCCTGTTCGCAGGTAAAACGCTCCGAGCCGGTGAACAGAAGAGGCTTTGTGTACTCCTTATCCAGGAGTGTTTCCGTAATTTCCCGGACCATGTTGCGATTATCGAAGGATACAAAGTTTGCGTCCATATTCTGGATCTCGCGGTCGATCATGACGAGCGGGATGCTGTGCTTGGTATATTTTTTGTAATAGAATTCCCATTTATCCGGCTGACAGGAGACGAGGATCAGGCCGCTGACACCGAGCTTCAGAAAATCCAGAGCTCCCAGCGTTTCCTGTTCGGGAATGTCTTTGGTGAATTTGATGCGAATATTGTACGGCGAATGCGCAAAGTGAGATTTGATACCTTCATAGATCTGGCTGTAATACGAATCGTTCAGTGTCGGAACAAGAACACCGATGTCCATATTAGTGCTCATTTTCAACATGCGGGCAGACTGATTCTGAGCATAGTCAAGTTCTTCGATAGCAGCCCGGATCCGGGCTGCTTTCGTTTCCGAAACGGGTTTCGTGTGATTGATATAGTTGGAAACTGTTGCGGTGGAGACTTGTGCCAGCTGCGCAACATCCTTAATCGTACTCATCGCATTTTCCTCGCTGAAACAGTTGCTGTCAAGCCGCCGGAAACAGGCGGGCAAAATTGTATTCGTGCCTTAAACATAGCATGTGAATTTTCAAAAGTAAACAAATTTAACAAGCGTTAAACGTTTAAATTAAATATTGTTTATTGTGCATGAATTCTATTGAAATCTATCCTGAAATTAGTATAAAATTTCAATACAGATGAAAAAATGTACGTTGTATATGGCGAAAATGCCAAAAATAATAGAAAGGAGTGCATCTTATATGGGATATGGCGAAAAAGTCTGGATATTTCCGGATGCGGAACTTCCGCCGGTCGGTGTCAATCTGATTCCTGGTCATGAGTCGATCATCATCACCAATACAGGAACAGAGGACGCACATATCAAGATCACATTGATCTATACCGACCGCGATCCGGTGGAGGACATCGAAGTTACCGTCGGCGCGAAGAGAGTTCGATGCCTGCGCACGAATGAGGAGAAGGATTTCGGCAAAAACATTCCGACGATCGGCGAACAGTATGCCATTATGCTGGAGAGCGATGTACCTGTTGTTGCGCAGTACGGACGCGCGGAGCCGAGAGCGGTTGCGTTCTATACCACACCGGGCTACAGCTGCAGCGACTGACCGCAGCCCTGCGAATCGAAAGAATGAAAAACTTTATCCATTGAAAAATGAGATAAGAACAGTGCACCGAGACAGTGATTTACGAAAAGTGATTTACACAAAAGGAGATAAGCAAAATGGGTGATTCCTACTATCATGGCAAAGTATATATTCCGGACAACGAGTACAGCGAGCGAGTAAAAAGAGCAGCGGCGATCCTGGTAAGAGAAGGACTTGACGCGCTGATCGTAAACTCCACCGAGTCCGATTACGCAAATGCTCGTTACTTCACCGGTTATTGGTCTCTCTTCGAGAGAGCGGGCGCGGCAATTGCGGCAAACGGTGACGCAGCCCTCCTGGTAGGACCGGAGAGCGCGCACTTCGGCGCTGACAGAAACCGTCTGGCAAAGACCTTCGTGCTGAAAGAGTATCGCGAAGGCGCCGATCCGGCATATCCGGAGCTGGTTGCAGACACTTTCCAGGACGTTTTTAACTCCCTCGGAATCAAGGGAAAGAAGCTTCGCATCGGCGTTGCAAGCTACCTGGATACTTCCGTCGTTATCATGCAGGGAATCAGGGATGCTTTCCCGGAGGCTGAGATCGTTCGTGCCGACTACATCATGACAGAACTTCGTCAGATCAAATCCGAGGCTGAGCTTGCCTGCCTGAGAGAAGGATACCGGATCGCGGAGCTGGCTACGCAGCAGGTCATCAAGGAGATCAAACCGGGCATGACAGAGCTGCAGATGGTCGGTGTTGCTGAGAGAGTCGTATACGAGAACGGCGCGGAGTACGAAGGACTTCCGATGTATGTATTCTCTGAAGCTTCCACCAGAAACGCAATTTCCAGATCTTCCTACAGACAGTTCCAGAAGGGCGATATCGTACAGCTGAACCTGTCCGCAAAGATCGACGGATATTCCGCGGCGATCGGCTATCCGATCGTTCTCGGCAAGCTCGAGGGTAAGAGACGCGATACCGTTATGTTCTGCCTGGATGCGCATAACTGGACGACCGAGCAGGTCAAAGCCGGTGTAGAAGCGGCAGACATCGCAAAAGGCTTCTATAAGTACTTTGTAGACAACGGTTATGGAGAGAACTTCGTATACGGACCGCTTCACGGAACCGGTATGATCGAGGTTGAGGCGCCGTGGGTAGAGACAAGCTCTCAGTACAAACTGCAGCCGAACATGACCTATAACGTAGATACCTTCATTTCCACCGACACCTACGGCTGCCGTTGGGAGAAAGGAATTGCTGTCACCGAGGACGGATGCGAAGTCCTTTCCCCGGAGATCGGCAAACTCTATGAACTTGATTTCTAAATGAATTGCTTTGGGGTGAAGCATTCATAAAAATACTTTTCTGAAAGTATTTAGAAATGTTATTGCGCGGTTAGTAACAAGAAAAAAGGAGGAGAAAACATGTTAAAAAAACGCGTATTTGCAACATTATTGGCAGGGGCAATGGTAGCAGGACTGGCAGGCTGCGGATCGGCAGCTGCACCGGCAGCATCCGGAAGTACATCGGCAAGCAGCGCAAAGGCTGAGTCCACGGCAGCTGCATCCACATCCGCAGAAGCGGAAGCGCCGGCAGAAGGAACAAAGGATTACAAGATCGGTTTATCAATCATGGAGCTGACCGCTTACACCTGGTTCCAGGGCGTAGCAGAGGGTGCTAATCAGTGGCAGGAAGAGAACGGCGCGGCGAACGGCGTTAACTTCACCTTCGATGTAGAAGATTCCCACTCTGATGTACAGACCATGCTGACAAACCTTGAGAACATGCAGGCTGCAGGCTGCAATGGTATCATCGTAGCTCCGGCAGACGCATCTTCCGCAATTCCGACCCTGAAGGAAGCGGTAGGAAACGGCATCCCGTGTGTAGTCGTTGACTACAGACAGGATACACAGGATCCTGATGACATGGTATGGTCCACCTTCGTTGGACACGACATGACCGCTCTTGGTAAGAGAGCCGGCGATGCTGCGGTTGAGTATCTCGACACACTCGGAAAAGACGATCCGACCCTTCTGTTCATCACTGTTCCGCAGTCCGGACAGACTTCCGCAGATCGTTTCAACGGATTCAAGGAAACCGTACTGGCTAAGTACCCGAATGCGAAGATCATTGAAGAAGGCGATACAGGAGCACACACCCGTGATTCCGAACAGACCCTTATGGAGAACGTTCTTCAGCGTGAGTCTTCCATCGATGTTGTCTGCGGACACAACGACGCGGAAGTAGTAGGCGCTTACAATGCAGCAAAGGCACAGGGCCGCACCGATATGAAGTTCATCGGTATCGCAGGTGACAAAGACGTCCTCACATGGCTGCAGGATGGCGACGAGCAGTGGATCGGCGAAGTCCTTCAGGATCCGGTCGTTCTCGGATACCAGGCAACCGACGCTATGTACAGAACTCTCGTTAAAGGTGAAGAACTTCCGGACGATTACGAGCTTCCGGAGCCGGAACTGATCACAAAGGAAAATATTGCGGATTACGATTGGCAGAACTGGGCATGGCTCGGATAAGCGATCTGAAATCGGCAAAAACTAAAGCAACTTGACGCATGGACGGGAAGCCTGCCGGGCAGAATAGTCTGGCAGGCTTCCTGTCTTTTACAGGAGGGAAAGCAATGATCTCTTTAATTCCGGAACCAAAACAAATTGAGGAATTTCATTCCACGACAAAAGCTATTAATCAGATCTATTGTTCGCAGCATGCTGCCTGAAGCCGGAGTTCCGAACTTCGCAGAATATCATGAATATCCTGAGACAGGCTTCCTTCGTTTCGATCGTAGCCATGGGTGAGTTCTTCGTTATCCTGCTCGCGGAAATGGATATGTCCATCTCCTCGATCATCGGCATGGTATCGATCCTTTTTGCCGGCTTCGTTGTCAACAACAATATGCCGATCGCTCTGGCGGCTATTCTCGTCATCGTTATTTCCGCTGTTGTCGGCGCGGCAAACGGCGTTCTGGTCGTATACGGCAAGATGCCTTCCTTCATCGCGACATTGACGACGATGAATATCCTGAAAGGTATGATCTACATCTATTCGGACGGACTTCCGATCTCCGGACTTCCGGATTCCTTCGGACAGCTGGCACTCGGAAGAGTAGCTGGCATCCCGGTAGCCGTTATTCTGATGGCAGCGGTAGCAGTTGTACTTTACTTCTTCACGCAGCATACAGCAGTCGGCCGCGGCTTCTATGCAGTCGGCGGCAACAAAGAGGCTGCGAAGCTCTCCGGCCTGAACGTCAAAGCGATCGCGATCCTCGGCTTCATTCTGTCCGGTGTGCTTGCGGCAGTCGGCGCTCTCGGCCTTACTTCCAGAACACAGTCCGGTAACGTTACACTGGGCGATGCTCTTCTGTTCGATGTTATGACCATCGTCGTACTCGGCGGAACATCCCTTACCGGCGGCAGAGGACGTGTCGTAGGAATCGTGATCGGTGCCCTGTTCCTGCAGGTCATCTCGAATATCATGGTCATCCTCGGTATCAATTCCTACTGGCAGTGGATCGTCAAAGGTATCATCCTGATCGTTGTTGTATTGATCGATTCCAATTCCAAGAAGGATTGACAGGACGTTTTTTGAACGGATATTCCCGGTATCTTCAAGGACGATATCGGGAATAACAGTGATAACGGACAGTGATAACGGATAGGAATAACGGATAGGAATAAGGAAAAACTATGAAATGGATACCGACCTGGAGCTCGGTACCTGTATCATATAACGCATATGTGGGAGAGATCGAGGACGTCTCGATCAGAACGGTGATCCGCAACAATCTGAAAGCATCAAAGCTTCGGGTCATATTTTCAAATGTGAATAATGCCGAACCGGTGGAGATCGAGCGGGTGCACATCGCGGCACTGCGGCGAAGCGACCGGCAGATCACCGATTTCCGCGAGGTCAGGCTCTATGGTCAGAGCAGTATCCATATTCCCGCCTATGCGAGACTCCAAAGTGATGATATTCCGCTGAATATCACACCGGATGAAGATATACAGATCATCGAGTATTTCAAGAAGAAGACCGGGATCTGCACGATGTGCATGACCTGGTCAAAGAAGATCTGGGAGACGTCCTTCGGGAAGGGCGACCAGACCGGATTCGCAAAATTTATTGAAACACCGCAGGAAGAGTATTTCACATTTATCGGAGAGGACTCGTACAGCAAAAACGTACTGGTCGGAATAGACGCAGTGCTTGCCTATGCGAACAATAATGTAAAAGTTTTTGCCGCCTTCGGAGATTCCCTCACAGCGATGGGATATTATACGGGGGAGCTGGCGGACAGCCTGTATACATCCTTCCCCGGTGAATGGACCGTTATCAACTGCGGTATGAACGGCAACAGGCTGCTGAAGGATGCACCCTTTGTTCCGGGTATTCCCGGAAACGGAAAAGTTTACGGAAGATCGGGCATGAAGCGCTTTCGTGCGGATCTCTTCCGTGACGGCATTCCGGATGTCATTTTCCTGCTGGAAGGCGCCAATGATTGTATGCTTTCCTACCGCTACGGGGAAGAAGGCGTGCCGTCAGGCGGAGATGTGGCACGGGCAGTCCGCGACTGCAAAGAAATTGCCGATGCGACCGGCGCCTTGTTGATCGCCGGTACGATTCCGCCGCTTGCCTGCATCGCGCAGGAGTGGGCGAAGGATGCGGAAAGTCTGCGGGAGGAGATAAACAATTCTCTTGTGAAAGCGATACCCGCTTCCCGACTGGTCGACACGGATAAGGTCCTGCGGGATCCGGATGAACCCCGTAGATCGAAACCGTCGCTGACGTTGTCGGACGGCGTGCACCTCAATGAAGAGGGCGGTAAGCTTCTGGCTGCCGAGATCCGGCGTGTGCTTGCGGGGCTTTGATCAAGGGAGCATAAAAAGGCAGGAGAACGTATTTTTTAATGTAATGGAGGAAAGATCATGCAGTTAGTAGATATGTTTTTTGATGAGATTGAAGATGCGAAAAAACGTAAAGTGCCGTTTGTTATTCCGATCGGAACGATCGAATACCATGCGCATCATGCAAGCTGCGGCACCGATACGATGGTCATCCTCGGTATGATGAAGGAACTGGAGAAACAGAAAGAGATCGTTGTATGCCCGCCGATCTGGTACGGCGTAGCAAGTTACGCGGTAGCCGGCCCGGAAAGCGGAACGATCCAGGTCGATGTGGATCACTATGAGAATTACATTTATGACATTCTGAAGTCCATGATCTACGGCGGTGTAAAGAATATTTACTGCATCCCGCATCACCAGACCGAAGAGGCAGGTCTCATGCCGATGACACTTGCCTGCCACAAGGCGGCAAAGAAGGTCGAGATGGAGTACATGGAGTCTGTCAAGGGCCTCGGCTGGTGGGGAAGCAATGACTTCCAGAATTACTATGACGATCTGGGATCCGGAGATGATCCGTTCTCCTATGTCAAAGTTATTCCGCTGATCAGTAAGGAAGCACAGCACAAAAACGGCGGCTTCGATCATGCCGGCAAGTATGAGACGAGCCTGATGTATGCGCTGTATCCCGATCATGTGGATCTGTCCCGCTGCAAGGATAATACGGAATGGTTCGCGGAGAGCGCGAAGGATTCCACGATGGAGCTGGGCAACTTCATGGTACAGAATACCCTGGAAGACCTGATCAAATATGTGAAATAACAAAGAACGCAGCAGGCGGATACAAATTTTGGGGGCTTGATTTGCCCCGGGAGGATATATGACCGAGGAAGAAAAAGCCCTTGCCGGTTATCTGTATAAGGCGGATGAACCGGAGCTGTCAAAGGAAAGGCTGCGCAGCCAGGAGCTGAGCTTTACGTACAATCAGCTTCGTCCGTCGCAGGAAAAAGAGCGGGCGGAGATCATACGGCGAGAGATGAAAGCCTGTGGCGAGCGCTTCCGCATCGAGGAGCCTTTTCATTGCGATTTCTGGGGAAGAGTAACACTGGGAGAAGATTTTTTTGCCAATTACAATTTCTGTATTCTGGCTGGAAATGAAGTGACCTTCGGCGATCATGTGCTGATCGGCCCCAACGTCGGCATCTACGCGGCGGGGCATGCCACGGATATTGCAATGCGTGATATCGATATGGAATACGCACTGCCCGTGCATATCGGCAATCATGTGTGGATCGGCGGAAGTGTCAGCATTGTATCCGGTGTTACGATCGGGGACAATACGATAATCGGCGCCGGCAGCGTGGTGACGAAGGATATCCCGGCGAATGTGCTGGCAGCGGGAAATCCGTGCCGGGTCATCCGGCCGCTCAGTCCGGACGATGACAGAAAGTATCTGATGGCAGAAGCGTCGCAGACAGATGCACCGTAGAAAAGGCGCTGCAGCAAGCGGCGTTATGGAAAGAGGGAACAGTTATGATCGAAATTAAAGTTCAGGAACTGACAAAAGAAGCGTTTGCGCCGTTCGGCGAGTATTATGATATGGTCAATCCGGACGGACACGCGTTATGTGGAGAGATCCATCAATTTTATCCGGATCGGATCACGGAAGCTTATTTCACGCGAGCCGCTTTTTCGCCGCTCGTTGTTAAGCGCCCGGAGGAAATGGTGATCAAACAGCTGGAGTACCACAACAACTCACCGGAAATCATTCTGCCGCTGACAGGCGATGTGATCATTCATGTCGGTCCGGCTTCCGCGGGAACACCGGTCACGGAGAAGACGAAGGCCTTCTATGTAAAGAAAGGCACGCTCGTCAAGCTGAAAACGGCGATCTGGCATCTGGCGCCGCTCCCGGTCGATGAGCAAGTGACGGTACTGATCGTTCTTCCGGAGCTTACCTATGCCAAGGATTGCCCGGTCGTAGATCTGAAGGAAGAAGAACAGTTCCGGATCGTCAGATAACCAAAAGATCAGGATAATAATTACAACATATTAATCAGAATAAAATCGATCATTATAATATCGATAATAAACGATGAGGAAGGCCTGTGGATCTTGTCCACGGGCCTTTCGCATTTCTGTACGTTTTTACTTGTGCCGGCCGGAAATGTTATTATACTTGAAAGTGTCAGGATATGAATGCGCGGGCAATGCAGTCTGCCGCGATCCGCTCTGACAGGAGCGGCGGGACTGTGTACCTGAGTAAGCGGAGACAGCTGAGTAAGCGGAGACATTTGAGTGAGCTGAGGAAACTGAGGTAGCAGTCAAGCCTATGGAATATACGAAGCCGGAGATCGGCCTTTTTAAAGGAAAAATAAGAATATTGCTGGTGGATGACGAGCGGATAGCGCTTCTCGGCCTCGAGAAGACGGTCGCGTCCGTGCTGCCGGACAGTGAGATCCGTGCGGCGATAAGCGCGGAAGAGGCACTGCAGGCGCTGGATACCTGGCAGGGACAGGGTACAGGCGATAGTGCGTCCGTAGCCGGTCCCGATATCGCTTTTCTCGATATCAATATCGACAGTGAGGATAACGCGGGCGGCATCCGCCTGGCAAAGGAGATTCTGCGCCGGAACAACGACTGCAACATTATCTTCACGACCGGGTACAGCGAGTACAAGCCGGAGGCGCTCGATCTGCGAGCATCCGGTTATATTATGAAGCCGGTGACAGTGGAGAAGGTGCGCCGCGAGGTCGGGGATCTGCGGCGTCCGCTTCCGGTGCAGTCCGACACAAAGCTCGAGGTGCGTGCCTTTGGCAGCTTCGAGGTGTTTGCGGACGGAGAAGAGGTGCCGTTCCATTATGCAAAGACAAAAGAGCTCCTTGCCTATCTGGTAGACAAGCAGGGTGCCTTCTGTTCGAATGCCATGATCGTCTATACGCTCTGGGGGGAGGAGCAGGATTCATCAAGCAAAAACTCCTATCTCAGAAATCTGCGCCAGGACCTGATCCATTCGCTTGAGGAACGGGGCTGCGGCGATGTGATTATCTCGCGCCGCGGTATGTGCGCCGTAGCTGTTGACCGGATCTCCTGCGATTATTTCGATCTGCTTGCCGGCGTGAGCGGTGCTGCCGACGCGTACCGCGGTTCCTATATGCGGCAGTACAAATGGGCAGCGGAAACGAATGAACAGCTGAAAGAAAAGTATTTGCGAAGGTAGAACAGCAGAGGAAGGGTAGAGATGGATCTGAAGTATTTGTTTGTGTCGATGGAGATCTGGGGAACGGTTTTCTGTCTCTTCATGCTGTTTGCGCTGATCATTTTGCTGGACAAAGAGAATAAGGAAAAAAATATCATCGTCCACTTCATGACGGTTGCCGCGGCAATACTTCTGGCAGACGCGGGGGCGTGGCTGTTTCGCGGTGAAGAAGGTTTCGTGCAGGGCGTCATCGTACGCCTGGCAAATTTTATGTGCTTTTACCTGTGGGTCCCGCTGATCGGAAGCTTCGGTGCGTACCTCCGCAGGCTGATCGGTGCGAGGAAGGAAAGGACGTTTTTCCGGTGCTTGAATGTAGCTTTTGGGCTTCTTCCGGTGGTTGTTCTCGTCATCGCTCATTTCACAAATTTATTTTATTACTATGAAGGAAATCTGTATCACAGGGCTGCTTATTATCCGGTTTATTTTCTTTCAATGGTGCCCCTGACCGGTTCCGTTGTTTATTTCGCATACCGGCATCGAAAGGAGCTGAAGGCTGAAGGCGTTTCGCCGCTGAAGTATGCGCTGCCGCTACTGGCTGCTGCTGCGATCCAGATCTTTGTGTACGGCTATCCGCTGCTCAATATCGCCCTCGTTATGACTGCCATCCTGATCTTTGCGGATATTATTCGAAAGGAAGCCGCTGCGGCAAGGGCTCGCGAGCTGACGATCGTGAACCAGAAAAACATGCTGCGTGATCTTCGGACAAGGATCGCGGTATCGCAGATCAAACCGCACTTTCTGTTCAATGTTCTCAATACGATCTATGTTCTCTGCGACCTGGATGTAAAGAAGGGCCGTGAGGCGATCAGCGACCTGACTGACTATCTGCGAACAAATATCGGTTCGATCGATTCGGATGAGCCGATCCTTTTTTCCGAGGAAATGCATTATGTGGAAGCCTATCTGAAGCTGGAAAAACTTCGCTTTCCGGATGTGATTCATGTCGAATACGATCTGCGGGATGAAGAATTCCGCATTCCGGCACTTTCGATCCAGCCGCTCGTCGAAAACGCGGTGCGCCATGGGATCCGGAAGAGAAAAGGCGGCGGGACGATCCTGATCCGCGCGGTCAGAGAAGGGGATTTTCATGTGATCACCGTTCATGATAACGGCGCGGGATTTACACCGGAGGAGATTCCGAAGGATGATCCGAACCATATCGGCATCCGCAATGTGCGGGAGAGACTGGAACTGATCAGCGGCGCAAAAATGAATATTAACTCTGTACCGGGCAACGGCACCACGGTGACCATCCGCGTTCCGGCCTGCACCGCGTGAGCGATCCGTTCCCATCGACGGGGCTGGACGAACACGGCCGGAAGCGCTGCGTATTTCAAATAGTACAAGATGCGGGCAAAAGATGGATTGAAATATTGTGAAAAAGATGTCATAATAACCATGCGCTATATTCAGGATGACCTGAAACAGCAGCAGGAGGGATAATATTATGAGTAACAACGCAGCAACAGCAACAGCAGCAACAAGCAAAAACGGAGTACGGAGACTTGCTTTTCTCGCGGTACTCGCAGCAGTCGTAATCGTACTGCAGGCGGCAGTCGTAATTCCGGTCGGACCGTTTACGATTACCCTGACACTGGTACCGATCATCATCGGCGCCATTCTCTTCGGACCGGCAGGCGGAGCGATCCTCGGCGGTATCTTCGGAATCGTCGTTGTGATCCAGGTTATTACAGGAGCCGCAGGAGCGTTCTCAACGATGATGCTTCAGCAGCATCCGGCAGCAACCATTATTATCTGCATTCTGAAAGGACTTCTGGCAGGTGTGGTTGCGGCACTTTTCTTCAAACTGTTTTCGAAAATTAATTTCTATGCCGGCGTCCTTCTGGCGGCGATCATCGCACCGATCATCAACACGGGCATCTTCAGCATTGCCTGCCTGACGATCTTCCGCGAGCTCGTTTCCGGCGCACTGGGCGGACCGTCCAACCTGTTCATGGTATTCCTTACCACGTTCATCGGTATCAACTTCCTCGTTGAGTTTGTGATCAATGTGGCACTGACACCGATCATCATCCGCATCATCCGTGCGGCACGGAAGGACATCGCGCAGGGGTAAAACGATACAAATTCAAATGAATGAGCCGGTACGGTGTAAAAACCGGCCGGCTCTATTCTGTTTATTAAGATCATTAAAGGTAGATGAAAGATACATCTGAATCTATCAGGTCTATTATTATCAATTGAGGTAACAGCTATGATTTTAGCAATTGATATCGGAAATACGCATATCGTCCTCGGCTGTCTGGATGAGGACAACAATGTGCTGCAGCGCATGATGATGAGCTCTGACAAAAACGAGACATCCTATGAGTATGCGGCAGAGATCCGCACGGTTCTCAGCCTGAAGGGGCTGGATCTGAACAATTTCGATGGTGCGATCATTTCCTCCGTTGTACCGGAGGTGACGAGGGCTGTATCTGCAGCTGTGTATATTATCACCGGCAAGGAGCCGCTCGTTCTGGGTCACGGAGCAAAGGTCGAGCTGTCACTCGACATGAATGGCTTATCTTCCGATGCCATCGCCGGAGACCTTCTGGCAACCGCGATCGCCGCAAAGAAATACTATACGCTCCCGGCTATTATCGTTGATATGGGAACGGCAACGACGATCACTGTTGTGGATCGTACCGGAACCTATATCGGCGGCGCCATTGTGCCGGGCCCGGGCACAGCTTTGAAGGGACTCGTCAGGGATACATCCCTGCTGCCCGCTGTGGAATTCGTGGCTCCCGATCGTGCCATTGCCAAAGATACCGTGAATGCCATGCGGTGCGGCATCGTATACGGATCCGCTGGAGCGCTCGACGGTATCATCGACCGATTCCTCCTTGAGATGGAGGGTGATGATCCGACGATCCTTGCTACAGGCGGCATGGGCAAGATCATTGCGCCGTATTGCCGGCACAAGATCATCATTGACAATGAATTGCTCCTGAAAGGACTCGGAATTATCTGGTACGACAATCAAATACACTGAATCGTCTGAGAAAACGCAGAAGTTTCTTATTGTGTTACGATGCAAATAAGAAAAACTGTGCGATGAGACAAAATGGGACAGCTTTTCGCTGTCCCATTTTTATGCACCCACCGGCGACTGGATGGCACGATCTGTCCGTAGGGGGCTCGATTTACCCTCGCAGCGACGATCTGTCCGTAGGGGGCTCGATTTACCCTCGCAGCGACGATCTGCCCGTTAGGGGGCACGATTTGCCCTCACAGCGACGATCTGTCCGTAGGGGGCTCGATTTGCACTCGCAGCGACGCTCTGTCCGTAGGGGGCACGATCTACCCTTGCAGCGACGATCTGCCCGTTAGGGGGCTCGATTTACCCTCGCAGCGACGATCTGTCCGTATGGGAGCTCGATTTGCCCTCGCAGCGACGATCTGTCCGTTAGGGGGGACTCGATTTACCCTCGCAGCGACATTTGGACTGAGCGAAGCGAGGGAA
>JAXJTA010000231.1:0-8541 GCA_036309825.1 Eubacterium sp.
AATGTCGACCTTGACGCCCTTCGGTACATATACAAAGGATCCGCCCGACCATACCGCGCCGTGCAGAGCCGCGAATTTGTGGTCTGTCGGCGGTACAAGGTGCATGAAGTGCTCCTTGATCATATCGGCATATTCCCCGCGGAGCGCGCTCTCCAGATCGGAGTAGATAACACCCTGTGCGGCAACCTCGTCCTTTACGTTATGGTATACGAGCTCGGAATCGTACTGCGCACCGACACCGGCAAGGCTTGTACGCTCCGCCTCCGGGATTCCCAGACGCTCGAAGGTATCCTTGATATCTTCCGGAACGTCTTCCCAGCTCTGGTTCATTTTTGTATTCGGACGGACATAGGTGACGATCTCATCCATGTTCAGTCCTTCGATGGACGGGCCCCAGTCCGGGACCTTCTTGCGATTATAGATGTCCAGGGATTTCAGACGGAAATCACGCATCCACTCCGGATCGTTTTTCTCCTTGGAAAGCTGAAGAACGATTTCGGGAGTCAGACCTTCGTCGATGCGCCATGCGTCCTTTTCTTCGTACCGGAAGTCATACATGCTCCGGTTTATATCTTCTACATGTGCTTTTTCCTTAGCCATAATTACTCCTCGTTTGCTTCGAATCTCTCAAATCCGTGCTCATTGATCTCATCGACCAGTGCCGCGTCACCGTTTTCTACGATCTGTCCGTCAACCAGCACGTGGGTATGATCTACGTGCAGGGACTCCAGAATACGGGTGCTGTGGGTGATGATGATCAGTGCGCCGTCCTCGTTCTTCTGGTACTCGCGAACACCTGCGGATACGGTGCGGACCGCGTCAACGTCAAGACCGGAGTCGGTCTCGTCGAGGATCGCCAGAGACGGGTTGAGCATCAGAAGCTGCAGGATCTCGGCTTTCTTCTTCTCACCGCCGGAAAAACCGACGTTCAGGTCACGCTCCGCGTAGGAGTGATCCATCTGCAGAACGTCCATCGCCGCCTGGATCTGTTTGCGGAAAGCGAAGAGACGAATACGCTCGCCGGTCTTCTGCTGCAGCGCGCTGCGGATGAAGTTCGACAGGCTGATGCCCGGCACTTCGAGCGGGTTCTGGAAGGACATGAACAGGCCGTCCTTCGCTCTGTCGTTGACTGCCTCTGCTGTAATATCTTTGCCGTTGAAGAGGATGGTTCCTCCGGTGATCTCGTAGTGCGGATTTCCCATGAGCGCATTGCCCAGTGTGGACTTTCCGGCACCGTTCGGCCCCATCAGTACGTGGGTCTCGCCCTTATTTACATCGAGATTGACTCCGTGAAGGATCTCTTTTCCGTCAACGCTGACTGTCAGGTTTCTCACCTGTAATAACTGTTCCGCCATAATTTCCTCCTGAAATGTTTATCAAATACTGTAAAACCGCGGTTTCCGCGAGGTTCAAGCGACCATTCGCAAAAACCCTAGTGATTTACTCCACTTTTGCTCTGGTAATTATAATACAGCCTTTTTTTATTTGCAATACCGGGTTTTGCACGTTTTTGCATACGATTGCCGCCCTGCAGCCACTCCGCAGCACAGCCGAAGTCATTACGAACCGATCGCGAAGGACGCACGCACGGAAAAACGCGGTCATGCAACGGATTGCACGGCCGCGTTTCGGGACGTCTTAATACTTATTCACTTGCTCGTTCATTCGCGCAAATTGACAAGATCGATCCGGGAATTTCACCTGAACGATCATGTGCGACTTCACCGGACCGATCAGAAGCGGCTTATTCCTCGCCTGTCAGATGAACGGTCACATACTCATGGCCGACTGCCGGCAAAAACGTCTCGATAATATCCTTTGTACGGATCTTCAGGCTGGAGGTGTTGACGCATGGATGGCATCCCAGAAACTCACCCTTCAGTACATCCTCGTCGATCAGCAGGTTGATGTGCTTATCCTTATCGTTCATAAGACCCATGACGCTGACCGCGCCCGGGTAGATATCCAGATATTCGACCATCTTCTCCTCCGGCGCAAATGACAGGCGGGCGGAATGGATCTGGCTGGAAAGCTCCTTCGTCTTGAAGTTTTTGTCTCCTGGCATCATCAGCAGGTAGAAAACAGTCTTCTGCCGGTTGCAGAGAAATAAGTTTTTGCAGATCGTCGCCTGCAGGATCGCGTCGACTTCTTTGCAGTCCTCCATGCTCTCCGCGCGCTTCTCATGATCCGTCTGCCAGTACTCGATTCCCAGCGAATCGAGAAAATCATAGGTGCGGACCTCGCGCTCTTCGCGGCCGTCCGTAGTATCTGGTCTTCCGTAATGTAATTCCATGGTCACTCCCTCGTTCTCAGTGTTTTTTCTTCATATTTGCATCGATCATCTTGTTGATCGCCCAGATCATCAGCCCGTAGACTTCCGCCGTGGCAACGACGATCACCACCCAGCCGACGATCAGCTGGGACGGCGCGTTCCGCACGATCAGCAGCGTCAGGCAGGCCAGAATGATGCCGACGACCAGATAGAACAGAACGTTCATCAGGAAGGTTTTCTTCTTTCCGAAGTCCGCCAGAAGTTTTCCCAGATAGAAATACTGGGCTATATGATAGACGGCAATGAATGCCTCCAGAAGCCAGAAGTCTTTGTTCAGGTTGAAGCCCGACCCGATGACCGCCAGAAGGGTCCATGCCAGGAAAAACGAAATGCTCTCGAATCGCGCAGCTTTCTCAATGGTCATACTTATAATGTCTCCTTATTTCAGTTGTGAAATTTCATGCGTCGAATCTCATCCTTAAGATTTCACCTTCCGGAATTTTCCTTCTTCGCCGCCGGTTTGATCGCGTAGGCGTGGCAGAGCTTGAGGCTCGTTGCCGGGATCCAGCGCGTGGTCTTTGCCCAGCCGTCGATCAGTTCCAGGTAGATGTCGCGGCGGATCCGCCCCGACTCCTCGCGGCCCTCGATGGCTTTGTATCCGCAGCAGATCACATGGTGATTGCCGTAGCAGCTGTTCCGCATGAGCTGCAGATAGATCAGGCAGTTCTCACGAAGCTTCTTCGAATACCAGGCTGGAGACGCGTCAAACTTCCCTTCGACCTCCGCGTCGATCCCGTATTCCTTCAGGCACTTGCGGATGTACATGCCCGTCAGGATATCATAGGTACCGCCGAAATGGCCCAGATAGTCCGTATTCCAGTAGGCGCGGGACTTTCTGCCGATCTCCGCCACCTTCTGAAAAACTTCATTCGGCGCGGGGAAGATATTGTACGACCGCTTGATAGCAATAATGAGGTTCGTCATCGCCGTCGGACCGCAGTGCCGATGAAAACCGTCATCGAGCTTCTCGAACTGTGCCGTGGTGCAATGCGGCACGCGGAAACGCCAGTGCCGGTAGACACGGCTTTCCTTTACCGGGATTCCCCACCGCTCGGAAGCATGCTTCATCGGATCGTCAATGACGGAAGTACGTTTTTTCTTTAATAAAGCGAAAGGCATATCGGTCTCCTTTCCTGTGTATCTCTGCCTGAACCCGGGATGGCTCGCGACGCCGGCCGCATAGATCTCGCTGAGGCGCGATCCTGTATGGCAGGCCCCGGAAATAATAACGCGGGAGAAGCACCGGAGTTCTGCCGGCGGCCCCTCCCGCATTCGCATTTGATTTAGTTTACGCCTTCCTGCTGCAGCTGGTCGTTCAGAATGTCAAGAATATCATACGGATCCAGTCCGTGTGTACGACATGCCTCTTCGAGCGTCTCCATCTGGGAAACGCCGCAGCTGATGCAGTGGAGTCCGACGCCGGTCATGACCGAGATCAGCGATGGATAGGTCTGCACGATATCCGAAACGATCATATCCAGCTGGATCAGGTTGTCCGATTTGCCCATCATTGCTTCAATATCCTCCTGTACAGAAGTGATCTCCGTGATACCGAAGTACTTCTTGAAAATGTTCAGAACGCTCTCCGACAGGAATGCCGGAATCGTCGGTCCGAGATGAATGTGTTTGATATCCAGATAAAGCATGGAAAGAAGGGCTGTAATTGCCTTCTGTCCGTGCCAGGACAGCTGATATACGAACGGGAGCTGGTTCAGGTTATCGTAGCCTGCCTTCTCTCTGAGAAGGAGCGCCAGCTGAACGATCGAGTAGAGATCCTGGAGCTGTCCCGCGTGAAGGAGAGCCGGAATGCCGTTGATCGTTCCGAGGCGGTCAGCCTCGACACGGTTGTATACACTACCTGCCGTGATCACCATGGAGCCATCCGGAAGTGCCTTGACAAAATCCGTGTAGTAGGATCTGGTCTTCGCACGGCCGTCGTCACCTGCCAGAACCGCGATCTTCGCGATGCTGCCGTTTTTGATCGATTCGTGGATCTGATCGGCAAGGGCCGCGAGCGCTTCCTGGCCGTAGCCGGTGCGTACGGTTCCGCTGCCGATCTCTGTCGGTGCGGCACACGTTTTTGCCAGTTCGATCAGTGCGGAGAAGTCCTTATGGCCTTCGCTGTCCGCCGCAATGTGCGGAATGCCGGCGAAGCCCGCCTCTCCTGTCGTGAAAAGTCTCTTCTCGTAGCTGCTCTTCGGCGGAACGAGGTTGCCCTCTGTCATGAGGATCGGTCCGTTAAAGGAATCGAAGTCCTCTTTCTGTTTCCACCAGGATCCGCCGTAATTTCCGGCGAGATGCGCATACTTCTTCAGTTCCGGATAGCTGTGCGCGGAAAGCAGCTCGTCATAGGTATATACGTCAACGCCTGTCCCCTCGGTCTGCGCAAGGAGCACGGCAAGGTCATGCACGTTGGTTCCGGCAACGAGGATCGCCGGATTGGTGCGGACACCCTTCTCCACGTCGGTCGGCTCCGGATTGCCGTAAGCGCCGGTCAGATTGGTGTCTGCCAGATTCATGGCGCGGACACTGTAACGTCCGGTCTCCATAACGAGAGCCAGCAGATTGCCGCCCGTCATATTCGGATCAAGCGTCTGGGAAAGAGCGCGCGCAACGAACATATCGAGGTCGTTGTCCGCCTCACCGGCCTCTACCGCCGGTGTCTCGATCGCCGCGATACCTTTGACCGCGTAGGTGATCAGTTCACGGAAGCTGCGGATGTCCGCATCATGCGTGGAAAGTACACCGACTTCGGCCGCTTTCGCCGCGAAATCCTCTGCGGCACCGTTCCACTTTGCCGCCTCCGGAAGCGCATCCTGCTTCTCGACCTCACCGATCACACCGTCACGAAGAGCCAGCGTCGCGGTGATCTTCGAAGCGATCGCATCCTTATCGAAATTTACATTTGTATTGACTGCCGTCAGGTTGTTCATGATCCGGCGGTTGATCGCGTCCGCAACCGTCTTCTTCTCTCTGCGAAGCTGTGTGGCAACGGCAGCAAGTCCTTTTGTCACCCATACCAGCAGATCCTGCATGGCAGCTGTATCTGCTTTCTTGCCGCACATTCCGTTACGGGTACATCCGGTGCCGGCCATCGTTTCCTGGCACTGGTAGCAGAACATCTGATTATCCATTCTCTATTCCTCCATATCTATCCGCTCGGCAAAGCGGGAACTTCCGGCTCCCGGCGGACCTTTGCAAAAAAATACTGTAACGGAGGCAAAAGCTCCGTATCTGCGGCCACTTTCCGACCGTATCCTACATATTATAACAGAAATTATTTTTTTGCAGTAACATTCGCACAGATTTTAGACATTTTTAAAAAACTGATACCCCATTCGTTGCTCAAGTGGTCGCATAATGGTATAATTTGGTATGAACATTCAGACATTTTCAGGAAGGACGGAGAGGCTGCCATACATATGAAAAAAGATCCCATCTACAAGAGCTTCGGATACGCTTTTCGCGGAATCCGTGACTGCATCGTAAAGGAACGGAGTATCAAGATCCACCTGACGATGACCGCGCTCGTGATCCTTGCCGGGATCTTCTTCCGCATCTCCGTTCTCGAATGGATTGCCTGCCTGATCCTCTTCGCGCTGGTCATCAGCCTGGAGATCATCAATACCGCCATCGAAGCGGTCGTTGATCTTGCCTGCGAGGAGAAAAAACCGCTCGCCCGGCTCGCCAAGGACGCAGCCGCCGGGGCCGTTCTGGTCTCCGCGATCTTCGCGGCGATCATCGGGCTCATCATTTTTATTCCGAAACTGCTCGCATTCCTCGCCTGAATCTCTATCGAGAGACTTTGCAGAGAAATTTCGCCAAAAGGTTTCGCAGTGAGATTCCGCAGGAGAATGCGCAGAAACACATCCCGCCCGAGGCGGATGTGACTTTATTATAGGAGGGTTTATTATGGCAAACGAAGAATTACATCTCACAGAAGACATCAAGAAGCTCCTGCTGGCAGGAATCGGCGCTGTTGCGACAGGTGCCGAGAAGTCCAAGGCGATCCTCGATGAGCTCGTTGACAAGGGCGAGCTGACCGTTGAGCAGGGGAAGGTCCTGAACCAGGAATTGAAGCACAAAGTGCAGGCCGCTGCCGATCACGCAAAGGAAAAGGTACAGGAAGTCCGCGAGGAAGTGAAGGAAAAAGTCGGTGAACAGAAAGCGGAGGATGCTGATTTCTCCAAGTTTGTGGCTACTCTTTCCGATGAACAGAAGGCTGCGCTGAAGAAGGCTCTCGAAGGTGAGAAGGCTCCGGAAGAAGCTCCTGCCGATGAGAAGGCACCGGAATAACCGGACAAGTGTAACTGCATGAACGAGGCAAAAACAAAAACTTCGAATACCGAAGAACATTCGTCGCGCCTGATGGAGATCACCTCCATTCTGGTTCGGAATAAGCTCATGCATGGTATGACCCCGGTCAAGCTCCGCTGTATCCTGGAGGAGCTTGGCCCGGTCTATATCAAACTCGGGCAGATCATGTCCCTTCATTCGGACATTCTGCCGCAGGCATACTGCGACGAGCTGATGAAGCTGAATTCCGAAACGACGCCGATGCCGTTCAAGACGGTCGTCCATGTGCTGAACGAATCCTACGGAGCCGACTGGCATACGTTTTTCAAAGATATTGAAAAAGAGCCGCTGGGATCCGCGTCGATCGCACAGGTCCACCGCGCCAAACTGCGAACGGGTGAGGACGTTATCATCAAGGTCCAGCGCGAAGGTGTTCAGGAAACCATGGAGCGGGATATCCGGCTGTTAATGAAGGCCGTCCGGCTCCTTCCTCCCGTTGCAGGGATCCATACCGTTATCGATCCCGTCCAGGTCCTCGCCGAGCTGCGGGCGACCGCCAGGGAAGAAATGGATTTCCAGAAGGAGGCGGAAAACCTCGAGGAATTCGAGCGCGACAACCGCGATGTTGCTTTTGTCGGCGTTCCGAAGCTCTACCGCGAATATACGACGCCGCAGGTCCTCGTCATGGAATATATCGACGGCTGCGCCATCAATGATCTGGATTATCTCCGCAAAAACGAATACGACACGGATGAGATCGGCGCGAAATTCGCGGACAACTATATCAAGCAGTTCATGGAGGACGGTTTCTTCCATGCGGATCCACACCCCGGAAATGTCAAGATCCGCGACGGCAAGATCATCTGGATCGACATGGGTATGATGGGGCGCCTTACCGAACGCGACCGCATCCTGCTCGCCGAGTGCATCCGCGGCATTGCGGAGCGGGACATCGGCAAGATCGAAAATGCCGTTCTCGCGCTGGGTGATTTCTCCGGAAAGCCGGACCGGCAAAAGTTGTATCACGATCTGCGTGATATCGTACAGCAATATTCCACCGTCGACATCCGGGCGATCAATCTGGGCGAAATGCTTCAGACCGGGCTGGATGCCATGAAACAAAACAAGATCCGCATGCCGCACGGTCTGTCGATGCTGTCCCGCGGCCTGATCCATCTCGAGGGCGTCCTCTCCGAGATCAGCCCCGGCATCAGTGTGATCGAGATCGCCCGTGCAAGAGTCCGCGCGGACGCTGTGAAAAACTTCAATCTCGCTGCCGAGATCCAGCGGGGAGGAGAAAAATTATACAATGCCACGGACAAAGGTCTGGAAATCCCCGTTCTGATGAATGACATCATGCGGGAATATCTGAACGGCCAGAGCCGGGTCAATCTGGATCTGAAGGCATCCCGGGAACTGGCCTGGCTTCTCCGGAAGCTTGTACAGAATATCGTGGTCGGGATGTGGCTCACCGCTCTCATCATCGGATCGAGCATTCTGTGTACGACCGATATGAAGCCGCGGATCTTCGGCATCCCGCTGCTTGGGTTTATCGGTTTTTCCCTGGCCCTCGGCGTCATTGTTTTTCTCCTTCTGCGCCATCTGCTGACGCGGAAGAAGTAAGAAGTATAAATAACTAATCAGGAGGCTTTTTCTATGAGAGAGTATATCAAAGTTCCATCCGCTGCTGATCCGAATGTTTTCCTTAAGGTAGTTCCCGGTCACTTCGCGACCGCGACTGCCCACATCAGCTGCTATATGGACATTACCACGTTGAAAACACGCTGCAGTGAGGCACGCGGAATCGCCGAACTGCTGGCGCAGCGCTTCACCACCGACACGCTGGTCGATACGATCGTCTGCCTCGATGACACGCAGGTCATCGGCGCCTTCCTCGCTGAGGAACTGACGAA
>JAXJTA010000232.1:0-3229 GCA_036309825.1 Eubacterium sp.
GTCGTACTCATGCAGCCGGGATTGTTGTCCAGGTAATCATACATTTCCTGTGAGCCCGCACCGAAAGCGTATACCTGGCGGCCACGGTCGATGTTCTTTCTCTTGCCGGTGATTTTTCCTGCCTTTGCCATTTTCACAAAAGCATCAACATACATCTCTGTATGAACACCCAGATCCTTCAGGTCACTCTCCGCGATCTGTTCGCCGATCGCATTCGGCATTCCGCCGATACCAAGCTGCAGGCAGGCACCGTCGGGGATCTCCGGAACGACAAGATTCGCTACGGCAATGTCGATATCTGTAGCAGCAGCTGCCGCACCGAGAGCATCGATCGGCGGATTGTCTCCCTCGATGATCATATCGATCTGATCGATATGAGCCGCGCAATCGGAGCCGCCGAGGCAGACCGGCATATTCCGGTTTACTTCTACAATGACCACGTCTGCCGTCTCAACGACCGCCGCCATATGGCTTGCGCATGGGCCGAAGTTAAAATAGCCGTGCTTATCCATCGGAGCCGCCTGGAAGACAGCAACATTCAGCGGATCCTTACTTTCTCTGTAAAGTCTCGGAAGTTCGGAATAACGAAGCGGTGCATAAAAACTAAAGCCCCTCGCTACCGCTCTTCTCTCCACCGGATTCATATGCCAGCTGTTCCATGTGAAATGGTCTGCCGCATCCTCCATCTTGAAGATCTCCGGCTCGTGGATCAGAATTCCGCCGCGAATATTGATATCATGCAGATCAGGCATTCTCTTCGCCAGTTCCCGATCAAAGGCAACGGTCGTTCCGACGCACCAGCCGTAATCGATCCAGTCTCCATCCTTCACAACCGACGCAGCCTTCGCTGCTGTTACAAGTTTGTTTTTGTACTGTTCACGATAATCCATGTCATCCTCCCAAAGCTCAACTATGTGAATCTTTTGACGATCTATTGACATAGTAAAACATAATACAAACTTTGTAAAGGACTAAATTGCGTACGATATATTTCCATTTTTGCTGTGTAATGTGTATAATAGAAATAGAAAATACGATGCAGTCAGATAGATCGTATGAGAAAGGAAGTTTTTATGAAAGAGATCCTGATTACCACAGAAAGCGGCTCCGATCTCCCGGAGAATCTCATCCGTAAATATGATTTCCACGTAATTCCGATGCATGTGATCATGGATGGACAATCCTACGACGACGGAACGATCCCGGTGGAACGTGTGTACGAATATTATGAAAGTACCAAAAAAGTCCCGACAACATCCTGTGTCAATGTACATGAGTACATTGAGTTTTTCACACAGATGAGAAGCGAACATCCGGACTCCGTGATCTATCACTTCTCCTACTCTTCCAACGCATCCGCAACGTATCAGAATGCGCATACGGCGATCGAGCAGGGAGAATTTGAGGATATTTATCTCATCGATACGAAATCCGTTTCCGGCGGCTGCACCGCACACATGGTTGCCGCAAAGAAGCTGATCGATGCAAAGAAGGATACCATCACCGATTACGCGGCACTTGCTGCCGAGATCCAGGATATTGCGGACCGCGTGGAATGTCATTTTATTCCGGGCACGCTGGAATATCTGCGTGCCGGCGGACGCGTATCCAATGCCGCATATATCGCAGCAAATATTCTGCATCTGAAGCCTCTTATCGAGATCGACGGACCGGGATACCTGCAGGCGACAAAGAAATACCGCGGATCCATTCCGAAGATCGCCGGAAAATTCATAGATGAATTCTTCACGCGCTATGATCTCGACCGCGAAAACATTTACCTGATGTACTCCAGCGGTCTCGATCAGAAGACGCTTGACTACATGAAGGATCGGGCAGTTGAAGCGGGCTTTAAGGAATACGATTATGTAATGACCGGCTGCGTCATCTCCTGTCACGGAGGCAAAGGCGCGATCGGACTTGCCGGCATCCGCCGCGAGTAGATTCGAATATAGCACGAGTCATCCCAAGGGGACTGATTCCAACGGACACAGAAAAAGCTGCGGCAGAGACGCAAATCTCTGCCGCAGCTTTTTCCGTTCAAAGACATATATTAACTCGTTAAAGAAATAATATTGCAGGTGTGAGCGGAAAGCCTGCTGGCTCCGTTTCCCTCGCTTCGCTCAGTCCAACTGTCGCTGCGCAGGTATTTCCGCTCACACCTGCAGTCGCTGTTCCCTCTCTCCGGTCAATCAAACTGTCGCTGCGCAGGTATTTCCGCTCACACCTGCAGTCGCAGTTTCCTCTCTCCGCTCAGTCCAAATGTCGCTGCGCAGGTATTTCCGCTCGCACCTGCAGTCGCTGTTTCCTCTCTCCGGTCAATCAAACGTTCAGACGATCATCATCGCGTCTCCGAACGAGAAGAAACGATAACGCTCTTTTACCGCCTCTTCGTAGGCGCGCATCACATTTTCCTTCCCCGCGAAGGCGGATACGAGCATGATCAGTGTCGATTCCGGTAGATGGAAATTCGTAATCAGCCCATCCATGATCTTAAATTGATATCCGGGGTAGATAAAGATCTCCGTCCAGCCGCTTCCGGCCTTCAGGATGCCATCCTCCCCCGTGGCGGATTCCAGTGTACGGCAGCTTGTCGTGCCGACGCAGATCACTCTTCCGCCTGCCGCTTTGGTATCGTTGATCAGCTTTGCCTGATCCTCTTCTACCACGTAAAATTCAGAGTGCATATGATGCTTGGTGACATCCTCGACCTTGACCGGACGGAATGTTCCGAGTCCCACGTGCAGTGTCACATGCGCGATCTTTACACCTTTATCACGGATCTGCTGCAGCAGCTCCTTTGTAAAGTGAAGCCCCGCTGTCGGCGCCGCCGCGCTTCCCTCATTTTTCGCGTATACCGTCTGGTAGCGGTTACGATCCTTGAGCTTATGCGTGATATACGGAGGTAGCGGCATCTCGCCGAGTTTGTCAAGAATCTCCTCAAAGATCCCTTCATACTCGAATTTGATCAACCGGTTGCCTTCATCGATAATGTCCACGACCGTGCCCTTTAGCAGGCCGTCTCCGAATTCGATCTCACAGCCGATCCTGCACTTCTTGCCGGGGCGAACCAGCGTCTCCCAGATATTGTCCTGCCTGCGCTTGAGCAGAAGGATCTCGATCAGAGCGCCGGTGCCGACTCTGGTACCGTACAGTCTGGCAGGAATGACCTTTGTATCATTCACGACGAGCACATCTTTATCCGTCAGATGATCGATCACCTGACGAA
>JAXJTA010000233.1:0-4496 GCA_036309825.1 Eubacterium sp.
ATCTTCGATATCAATCAGAAGGGCATGGAAGAGACAAAGGCACTCGTTCCGAACCTTGCTGGCTGCGTTCTTTGCGATGTATCCGATCCGGAGAGCGTAAAAGCGGGTTATGAGGAAGTCGACAAGATCATGGGCGGTATCGATGTCCTCGTTTCCAACGCGGGTATCTCGATTCGTAAGCTTTTCAAAGATACAGATTATGAGCAGTGGAGAAAAGTCATGGGCATCAACCTCGACGGTATGTACCTGATGGCGAAGGGCGCTGTAGACCGTATGCTTCCGCAGAAATCCGGCGTTATCCTCTTCACCGCATCCACAAACGGCATGGAAGGTCATCCGTTCTATGCGGATTACAACTGCTCCAAGGCAGCTGTTATCCTGCTCGGAAGATCTCTGGCACTGGAACTCGCTCCGTACATCCGCGTAAACTCCATCTGCCCGGGCTACGTACTGACCCCGATGCAGAGAGCGGAATACACCGACGAGATGCTTGCCGTAGTAAACGAAGGTATCCCGATGAAGCGTCATGCTGACCCGGCTGAGGTTGGCGCACTCTTCGCATGGCTGGCATCCGACGATGCGAAATACATCACCGGCCAGCACATCCCGATCGACGGCGGCGAAACTGCTTAAGAATGAAAATTCCATCGGGAATTTTCATTCTGTAATTGCCCAGCCCGAAGGGCGTGCTCCCCGGAGGGGAGTTTGCGCGCGCATACCGAAGCGCGCGTGCAAAGGCGGAAAATTCCATCGGGAATTTTCATTCTGTAATTGCCCAGCCCGAAGGGCGTGCATAGTATTTTTTATTACGTGAGAAAAGGAGAAATTTGTATGAAGGGCTTTGACAGTCATCCGTACATCCCGGATTCCGTGCCGGAGGTGCAGGCAGAAATGCTGCGCGAGATCGGTGTGGAATCTCTGGATGATCTTCATAAAAACGTACCGGAGCTTCTGAAGCTGAAAGAGGCACTGGACATCCCGGAAGCTTTCAAATCGGAGCGCGAGCTCAAGAGAGCGACCGAGCGCATCCTGGGAAAGGATACCGATTGCAGCAAAAACTTGAACTTCCTCGGTGCAGGCTGCTGGCAGCATTATGTACCGGCGATTTGTGATGAGGTCAACGGCAAGGGTGAGTTCCTTACCGCTTACGGCGGCGAGGTATACAACGATGCGGGACGTTTCCAGTCCCTGTTCGAGTATCAGAGCATGGTTGCCGAGCTCGTGGATATGGACGTTGTAAACGTACCGACCATGGACTGGGCACAGGCAGCGGCAACGACTGTCCGCATGGCACAGCGCATCACGGGCCGCAAGACCATTCTGATTCCGGAATACACCGATCCACAGAAGGTACAGATTATTCGGAACTACGCGGAGTCCGTTGTGGATATCGTGCGTGTGGCAAACAACGCTTCCGGTCAGATCGACCTGGAGGATCTCGGATCCAAGATCAATGACGATACCATCGGTATCTACTTTGAAAACCCGAACTACCTCGGCGTGATCGAGACAAACGGTCAGAAAATTTCCGATATGGTTCATAAGGCGGGCGGTCTTTCACTTGTCGGAGTCGATCCGATTTCCCTCGGACTTCTGGCAACTCCGCCGACCTATGGTGCGGATATCGTCTGCGGCGATCTGCAGCCGCTCGGCATCCATATGTACTACGGCGGCGGCCAGTCCGGCTTTATGGCAACGAAGGATGACGAGAAATTCGTCATGGAGTTCCCGTCCAGACTGTTCGGCCTTGCACCGACCAGCGAGCCGGGTGAGTACGGCTTCGGTGATGTTGCGTATGACAGAACTTCCTTCGGTCATCTTCGTGACAAAGCGAAAGAGTATGTAGGAACGCAGACAGCCCTCTGGGGAATCACCGCCGGTGTATACCTGGCAACGATGGGCCCGCAGGGAATGGAAGAGGTTGACCGCATCATCATGGCAAACGCGCAGTACGCAGCGGAAAAACTTTCCTCGATTCCGGGTGTAAAGGCAAATCCGTTCGGCAGCGTATTTTTCAAAGAGTTTGTTGTGGACTTCAATGAGACGGGACGCACCGTCGAGGAGATCAATAAGGCTCTTCTGGAGGCGCGCATCTTCGGCGGAAAAGATCTTTCCAAAGAGTTTGAAGCCCTCGGACAGTCCGCGCTTTACTGCGTGACCGAGGTCCATACAAAAGAAGATATCGATGAACTGGCATCCGCTCTGGCGGAGATCCTGGCTTGATGAGAAAGGAGAAATGAAATCGTGAAAAGAATCGACAGATCACAGACCGTAAAAGTTCATTTCCATCAGGCAAAATGGGATGAGCCGATCATTTATGAATTGACCACACCGGGCGAGCGCGGCATCCTTGTCGGCGAGCCGGATAAAGAGATCGCGGAGCAGGTAAAAGGCGCGGCGGCTCTTCCGGAGTCCATGGTCAGAAAAACAAGAGTAAATCTTCCGGAAATGTCGCAGAACCGCGTTCTTCGTCATTACTCCAGACTGGCACAGCAGACCCTCGGCGCCGATGTCAACATTGAGATCGGTCAGGGAACCTGTACCATGAAATACAGCCCGAAGATCAACGATCGTCTGGCAGATCTGATCCGCGAGTATCATCCGCTTCAGGATGAATCCACCGTTCAGGGCATGCTGCAGATCTTCTACGAGACCGACCAGTACCTCGGTGCGATCTCCGGCATGGATCACTTCACCTTCCAGCCGGGCGGCGGTTCCCAGGGTATTCTTACCATGGCATCCGTAATCCGTGCGTATTTCAAGGAAAAAGGCGAGAACAGAGACGAGATCATTACCACGATCTATTCCCATCCGTCCGATGCGGCAGCTCCGGCAGTTGCAGGCTTCAAGGTTATCTACCTGCAGCCGGATCCGGTGACCGGTCTTCCGGACATCGAACAGCTTAAGGCAGCCTGCAGCGAGCGTACCGCAGCTTATATCGTCGCGAATCCGGAGGATACCGGCGTATACAACGGCCATGTAAAAGAGTTCGTAGACTATGTTCATTCCATCGGCGGCCTCTGCGCGTATGACCAGGCAAATGCCAACGGTCTGCTTGGCGTTACCCGCGCAAGAGACGCAGGCTTCGATGTCTGCTTCTTCAACCTGCACAAAACCTTTGGCGCACCTCACGGCTGCGGCGGTCCTGCCTGCGGCGCTACCGGTGTAAGCGAAGAGCTGGTTAAATTCCTTCCGGCACCGCTTGTCGGCTTTGACGGAAAGAAATATTTCCTTGACTATGAGACCCCGTCCGCACCGTGCGGTGTCGGCAAGGTTCGTGAGTGGTACGGCGTATCCGAAGTTGTGCTGAAGACTTGGTGCTGGATCCGCAGCCTCGGCCCGAACGGTCTGTATCAGGTGGCAAAAACGGCCGTTGTAAATAACAACTATCTGTTCAAGAAGCTGATGGAACTGCCGGAAGTATCCTGCTATTATCAGGACGGCAACAACCAGAGAGTAGAGCAGGCAAGATATTCTCTCGAGAATCTGCTGGAGCAGACAGGCATCAGCACCGGCGATATCCAGAGAAGAATGATGGATTTCGGTATGCATTACTGGACCTCCCATCATCCGTATTTTCTGCCGGAACCGATGACACTCGAGCCGACCGAGACTCCGTCCAAGAAGGATATCGACGAGTACATCGAGACGCTGAAGTATGTCTTCAAAGAGGCGCATGAGAATCCGGAGATCATCCGTACCGCGCCGCACTCCAGTGTAACACATCAGGTCGATGAATCCGGTCTGGACGATCCGGCTCGCTGGGCGATCACCTGGAAAGACTACTGCAAGAAGTACACCGATTGATCGATTCGAATTCGAGAGAGGATGATAAGCGCAACGAGAAAGCGCAAGGATTGCTCTCACCGGAGCTGATTTGATGTTTCGCGCCCTGCTGCCTGCCTTGACCGGCACGCCGCAGGGCGCTTTTTCTGAAACATGACGAAGACATGAATACTATTTGCGGAGTTTGGACCCCTAATAGGAAAAACGGCAGGTAGAGCAATAAGACAGTCCGGAATTTCGGAAATAATTGCTATGGATAGCTCGGAAGGCACCAGAGACAATAAAACAAGCAAAAAACAGGAAAATAATTGCCAATAGTAGCCCGTGAGGCGGCGGGAGGCAATAAAACAAGCAAAAACAAGATAAATTATTGCCGGGAGAAATGAAGATGCACTTACAAGGCAATAAACTTCGATAATTAGCCTGAATTATTCATGACACATTAAGTTCAGTTCCGAATCATGGAAAAGTCTTTTTTCAAAAGTCTCTTTTCTCGAGGACGGCAGATGTCTGTGAGAATTAGACAGACTGAGCCTGCTGATGTGATCCGGAGTATTTTTCAGGTGTCAAGGTACTGATCAACAGCTACTACTCAAGCTGAACACAAAGCCTGCCTATGTTTTGAAGAGTTTCATTGAACTCTTTTTTGTAGACACAGCTACTGCACAGTTTGAAGGTTATATATCTTGCTGAACGGACCACTTTTGCAG
>JAXJTA010000234.1:0-1777 GCA_036309825.1 Eubacterium sp.
ACCGGAACGGAACCGGAATACGCGCTGGAGGTTTGTAATGCCGTTCTCGATGTATGGCAGCCGACAGCGGACCGGAAGGCGATTATCAATCTGCCGAGTACGGTGCAGCTTTCCATGCCGCATGTATACGCGAGCCAGATCGAGTACATGAGCAAGAATCTGAAATATCGTGAGAATGTTGTCGTTTCCCTTCACCCGCACAATGATCGCGGATGCGGCGTCAGCGACGCGGAACTCGGCCTTCTGGCGGGCGCGGACAGGATCGAGGGTACACTTTTCGGAAACGGCGAGAGAACAGGTAACGTGGATATCATCACGCTTGCTATGAACATGTATATGCAGGGCGTTGATCCGAAGATGAATTTCAATGACATGCCGGAGATCTGCGCGAATTATGAGGAATTTACGGGGATGCAGGTAAGTCCGAGGAGCCCGTACTGCGGTGCTCTTGTATTTGCTGCCTTTTCCGGTTCGCATCAGGACGCGATCGCGAAGGGCATGCACTGGATCGAAACAGAGGATCCGGATCACTGGACGGTACCGTATCTGCCGATCGATCCGACCGATATCGGAAGAAGCTACGATGCCGATGTTATCCGCATCAACAGTCAGTCCGGAAAGGGCGGCGTCGGTTATATTCTGGAGACGAATTACGATCTGATGCTTCCGAAGAAGATGCGCGAGGCGATGGGCTACGCAGCCAAGGATCTGTCCGATCATCTCCATAAGGAACTGAAGCCGGATGAGATCTACAGTCTGTTCAAAGAGAAGTTCGAAAATGTGACAGCACCGCTTTCCGTCAACGGTGTGCACTTCCGTCAGCTTGATGAGGGAAATATCGAGGCTTCCGTCAACGCAAAATACGGCGACGGGGCGTATACAGTAACGCAGGCGATCGGAAACGGCCGTCTCGATGCGGTAAGCAATGCTCTGAAAGCCGCATTTGGCTTTGATTTCACGCTGACCACATATCAGGAGCACGCGCTGACAAAGTCCTCCAGTTCAAAGGCGATCGCCTATGTCGGCATCACCAATCCGGACGGAACGACAAGCTGGGGCGCCGGCGTAGACGGTGATATTATCCGCGCTTCGATCGATGCCCTTGTCACAGCGGTCAATAATCGATAAATTTTTTTGATCGTATTTGCAGCGGACCGGCCGCGGGAGCTCCGGCCCGCTGATATTTTCTTATGCACAGAAGGATTCTGTGTGCTATAATGAATCCGATTTCAACAGATCACTTGTAAAAACATCTTACAGGAGGAGATTTCATGCAGATTTTATATGGAAGCACACGCGGAGGTGAAAGCGGTATCACCGCATCGAAAGCGGTTCTGAACGGACTTGCCTGTGACGGCGGCCTTTATGTTCCGGATTCTTTCCCGAAGCTTGATGTCCCGTTCGAAGAACTCGAGAAGATGGACTATCGTGAGATCGCTTATGAAGTAATGAGCCGTTTTCTTACCGATTACACGGAAGACGAACTGAAACACTGCATCAACAGCGCGTATGATTCCAAATTCGATACACCGGATATCGCGGCATTGAAGAAGGCGGACGGCGCTTACTTCCTGGAGCTTTTCCATGGAAAAACGATCGCCTTTAAGGATATGGCTCTTTCCATTCTGCCGTATCTGATGACCACGGCTGCCAAAAAGAACGAGATCAAAAACAAGATCGTTATTCTGACGGCAACCTCCGGTGATACCGGTAAGGCCGCAATGGCCGGCTTTGCGGATGTACCGGGAACAGAGATCATTGTTTTTTACCCGAAGGA
>JAXJTA010000235.1:0-7161 GCA_036309825.1 Eubacterium sp.
CGCAAGGCCGGCAGATACTGCGAAATCCAGCCCGGCAGATACCGCGAAATCCGGCCCGGCAGATACCGCGAAGCACTTGCCATCCGTGAAGGTTTGCGGTATAATGGCAGTCGAAATCGTTGAAGAGACGAGTACTCCGGAAATGATCGTCACAGAGAGGGATACACCTGCTGAAAGTACCCCGTCGAGGATCCGGACGAAGACCAGCTCCGAGAGGCCCCAATCCGGCCCGGTGATTCCGTTATCATCCCAAATGAGAGGCCGTTTTTTACGGCAAAAAGGGTGGAACCGCGCTGAACAAAGCATAAGCGTCCCTTGCATCAGACAGACCATGTCCGATGCAGGGGATTTTTTTTATTCCCCGCGAAGTTTTTTGCTTACTTACAGAACTAATTTACAGGAGGATATCCAAATGGAAAAAGAAGAATACTTACAGGTTTACCGTCATTCTCTCTCTCACATCCTGGCAAAGGCTGTGATCGAGCTGTTCGGTAAAGAGACACAGTACGCGATCGGACCGCAGATCGCCGATGGTTTTTATTACGACTTCACTCTGCCGCGCAATCTGACCAACGAGGACTTCAAGGCCATCGAGGACAAGATGCACGAGATCCTGAAGAGAAAGGAAGCATGGACCCGCAAAGAGGTTTCCCGTGCTGAAGCTCTCGAGATCTTCAAAGACCAGAAATACAAAACCGAACTGATCAACGATCTGCCGGAGGACGAGCTGATCACCATCTATACGACCGGTGATGACTACACCGACCTCTGCCGCGGACCGCACGTTGAGAACTCCGCGGAGCTTCTCGGCGCAGCTTTCCAGATCAAATCCGTTTCCGGTTCCTACTGGAGAGGCGATGAGAAAAACGATCAGCTCCAGCGTATCTACGTTTACGCGTTCCCGAACAAGCAGGAGCTCAAGGCACATCTGAATCTCGTACGCGAGGCGATGGAGCGCGACCACAAGAAACTCGGACCGCAGCTCGGCCTGTTCATGTTTGACGAATCCGCACCGGGTATGCCGTACTGGCTGCCGCGCGGCTGGAAATCCTACAATGCGCTGATGAACTTCTGGAGAAACATCCATGAGGAGCACGGCTATCAGGAGATCTCCGGACCGGTCATCAGCAACTCCAAGCTCTGGAAGACCTCCGGTCACTGGGGACACTACAAAGAAAACATGTTTATCGTTCCGGGCGAGAAAGAGGACGAGAGCGACTACTACGCTGCCAAGCCGATGAACTGCCCGAACGCGATCCTTGTATACAAAAACGATCTCCGCTCCTACAGAGATCTTCCGTTCCGTATCGCACAGGTGGATGTTATCCACAGAAAAGAGAAATCCGGTGAGCTGAACGGTCTGTTCCGTGTACAGGAATTCCGTCAGGATGACGCGCATATCCTGGTAACCGAGGACCAGATCGCAAGCGAGATCTCCGATATCATGGATATCGCCGGTGAGATCTACGGAACCTTCGGCCTGACCTACGTTGCCGAGCTGTCTACCAGACCGGATGACTACATGGGCGATATCAATGTATGGAACAAGGCAGAAGCTGAACTGAAAGAGATCCTCGACGCGAAATACGGCGAAGGCAACTACGAGATCAATGAGGGCGACGGCGCATTCTACGGCCCGAAGATCGACCTGAAGATGAAGGATGCTCTCGGAAGAGAATGGCAGATGGGTACGATCCAGCTTGACTTCCAGCTTCCGCTGAACTTCCAGATGAAATACGCCGCACAGGACGGCACAGTAAAGCAGCCGGTTATGATCCACAGAGCGATCTTCGGCTCCTATGAGCGTTTCATGGGTATCCTGATCGAGAACTACAAGGGTGCATTCCCGTTCTGGATGTGTCCGTATCAGGTCGGCGTTGTTCCGATCCGTCCGGAGCACAACGAGTACGCGAAGGAAGTCGTATCCGCGCTCCGCGCTGCCGGCATTCGCGTAGAAGTTGATTACGCAGACAAGAACATGAATGAGAAGATCAAAAACTTCCGCACCATGAAGGATCCTTACATCCTCGTTCTCGGTGACAAAGAGAAGGAAGACGGCACTGTTTCCATCACCGTTCGCGGTCAGAAACAGCAGCTTCACGGTGTTCCGGTTGCCAAGCTCGTTGAGATGTGCACAAAGATGAACAGAGAGCACTCCCAGGAGCTCATCGCTTCCGCGGAATAAACCGAAGATACAAAATGCGGGCTGCCCTAAAAGGGGCTGCCCGCATTTTTCTTGCATGTCACTTACATATTGCTCGCATTGCATGTCACTTACATGTCGCTCTTCGATCCGAGGTTACACCGAAGAAACCGCCGGAGATATCACTTACTGCTCACGGAAAGCGTTCACATAGGCGGCAATGACGTTGACCGAGTTGTCCACACCGATCGGCGAACTGTCCAGGCACAGATCGTAGCCGGACGCGTGTCCCCATTTAAAATTGCTTCGGTGATTGTGATATGCCTTCCGTTTTCTGTCGTGCCGATGCATCTTGCTGATCGCGTCTTCGCGAGAAAGCGAGTAAATCCGCATGACGCGCTCTATTTTCTCTTCTTCATTGCCGCGGACAAAGACCGTGACAAGTCCTTCTCTGCCACTAAGAACCGTCTCGCCGCAGCGTCCTACCAGTACAAAGGACTCGCCGTCATCTGCTTTACTTCGAATGTAACTGCTCTGCAGCTCGTAAACCATATCTTCCAGAGAGTTCGAATATCCCCAGACTGTTCTCGATACAAAGGGAATCTTCGGCTTCTCATCGTACTTGTAGATCAGTCCTTCCTCAATGTTGTGCATTTGCGACAGCTCATCTAGCATCGCACGATCGTAAAACTTTATCCCCAGTTTGTTTGCCAGTTTCTCACCGATCTCATGACCGGCACTTCCAAATTCTCTGCTGATCGTGATGAGAATTTGTTTCCCCATTCTTCAGACCTCCCTCCTGTTTTTATCTGTTACTATCTTCTGTATCCTGTTATCTCACGTTATCTCCGATTTTCTTCAGTTTCCAGATCTGCCTTCGATCGAAGCAATCGCAGAGGTCTCCTGCCTCTGTTTCCGTCAGCAATAGCGCAGATAAATGAGAATCATGGACAAGCCCACAACAATGATCGTTGCCGGCAATGCACCTTTACAATAGCGTCCCCAGCCGACCGGGTAGCCGTTTTTGTGCGCGACCGCAATACCGACGACATTGGCAGAAGCACCGATCGGTGTAGCCGCGCCGCCGATATCGGTTCCTATGGATAGTGTCCATGCAAGCGTTGCCTGTAATGTCGGACTTCCGGCCGCCAGTCCCTTGATGATCGGGATCATCGTTGCCGCAAACGGAATGTTGTCAACAAACGCGGAAGCGACTGCGGAGATCCAAAGCACGATCGCGATCATGATCTTCACGTTGCCGCCGCTGACAGAATTGATAAAGTCTGCGATCGCGTTAAGCACGCCCGTTGTCTCCAGACCGCCTACCACGATAAAAAGGCCGATGAAGAAGGCAATGATGCTGTAGTTGACCTTGGAAAGGATCTCCTTCCGATGCCGGAAATTAAAGAGGATGGTCGCACCGGCAGCCACTGCACCGATGAAAGCAACGGACAGGTGTGTGCTCGCATGCGAGATCAGCATGACAATGACCGCCAGAAAAATTACAACATTTCCCGCGAAATCAAATTTGCTCGATATCACATTCTTAGCATCCGGAATCTGTGAGAGATCTACGTTTTTCCCGGAAATCTCAAGCTTCTTGTGATACACAAGATAGAAGTAAATGATGATGACGATCAGGCAGATGCCCGCAATCACGCCCGTGTTGAGCAGGAAGTCCGAAAATGCATAATGCAGACGGGAACCGATAATGATATTCGGCGGATCGCCGCACATGGTCGCGGAGCCTCCGAGGTTCGAGCAGAAGATCTCCGAGATGATCATCGGCACGGGATCAAAATGCAGGATCTTCGCCAGTTCGATCGTAACGGCTGCCAGAAACAGGATCACAGTGATGCTGTCGATGAACATCGCGAGTACCGCCGCCATAACCATAAATGTGATGAAGAGCGGAATCGTCCGATAATGGACAAGGCTCGCTATTTTGAGACAGAGCCATCGGAAGAATCCGGCCTTCGTCAATCCCTCGACCATGATCATCATTCCCAGAAGGAAAATGATGGTTGCCCAGTCGATGCCGACCGCATCCGGCGCCTCGCCGATCCAGAAGCCGGGAATGCCGAGGGATCGGAAATTGAGTATATCCAGGATCGCGCTGCCGTCCCTTAAAATCAAGCCGAACACGAGGGCCAGCATCAGTGCGCCGCTCCCCAGTGTGATATACTCTTTCGGTACAACTTCCAAAATGACCAGAATAAACATGGCGACAAAGATGATCACTGCCGTCACCGCTGCTATATTCATGCTATCATCTCCTTCCACTACAATAATAGGACGAAAAAAGAGTGCTTGCAATCCACAATTTGCGGTCTTGTTCGCACTCTTCAAAGTTTTCCTTCTTTTTCTCGCTTTATCTTCCTTTTTCCTTGTTTTTTTCTTTCTTTTTTATCCGAACGTTTTTTATCCGAACAATGCCATCAGCACACCGGCTGCGATCGCTTGTTCGTTCTGGCTTCGAATCTCATGCCTGTGCCGGGCTTTTACTTGCATCTCCAGCCCGCGCTGGGCCGGAATTCTTCACCCGTGCTGGGCTGACATTCCTCGCATGTGCCGGGCCGGCATCGCGTTCATGGCAAAGTAGCTTGTTCCGATGCCTTTTCTGCACTTGCTTCTCTCGCCCGCGATGGGCCGGCATCGGTGCACGGCAAATGTAGCTTGTTCCGATGCCTTTTCTACACTTGCGTTGCTCGCCCGCGATGGGCCGGCATCGCGTACGGCATAAGTAGCTTGTTCCGATGCCTTTTCTACACCCGCGTCCCTCGCCCGCGATGGGTCGACATCGCATTCATGGCAAAGTAGCTGGTTCCGATGCCTTTTCTTTACTAGCTTCTCTCGCCCGCGATGGGCCGGCATCGCGTTCATGGCAAAGTAGCTTGTTCCGATGCATTTTCTACACTCGTTTAGATTGCCCTGCATCGGGAATTTGATAAGCAAACTAATCTCGATGCCTCATTTTCACACAGGACAGGGGAATATGCATCGCGAATTCATATATGCTGACATCTCGATGCCAGCCCAATTTTCAGCACGATAAAAGGCATCGGGAAGGAAATATTTGTTTCCTCTCGATGCCATGTCTACCTACCGGATAAAACAAAGTATAAAAAGGCATCGGGAAGGAGATTTTCGCTCCGCTCCCGATGCCATACTTGCCAACTGCATATTGACAAAAGTTTCCATGCATGCCTTCTGGATATCGGCCTAATTTTCCATGTCGGTTTACCGGATGTTAGCTAATTTTTTTCATACTTGCTTACCGGATCAGCGCCTGCGCGTATTCAAAGTCTTCCTTTCGCACCTTGAAGGTCGTTGTCCAGTTCATTGCCCCGTTGCCGATTCCGCCAACCGGCGCGCCGAGGTTCGGTGCGGGATTC
Source organism: Eubacterium sp. (assembly GCA_036309825.1). Lineage (GTDB taxonomy): Bacteria > Bacillota > Clostridia > Lachnospirales > Lachnospiraceae > Bilifractor. The sequence goes on from JAXJTA010000235.1 coordinate 5,539, forward strand.
AGCCTTGAATTGGACGTGCGGATCCTGAATCGGATCCTGTTTTCATTGAGGATATCCCGAATGCGTGCTGCCTCTTCCTGATCAGATGTTGCTGTCAGTTCCACATACCTTCCAAACATGTGACACCTCCTGCATACTTTCCCGCCTTATTTGCTTCTCACGCACTGTTAGCTATGAGTTACTTCTCTGCCTGTTGTGCCTCGCGCATCAAAATCAAGAATCCCGGATTAATTATTCTTCCGGGTTGTGCAACTCGCGCTGTATGAACTATGAATTCTCAATTACTCCTCTGCCTGCTTGTAGCTGGGCACATCCTTCATCTGCTCATCTTCAATGATTGTCAGAACGTGGTAAAAATCACGCCATTCCTTCGGCGTCATCTTATCTTTGACGCGTGCCAGTACAACATCCACATATCCGGAGCTTACATTGTAGTAGTCCATGTATTTCTGCGTGACCTTCAGAAAATATTTTCTTCTGTCCTTCTGCGACTGTACCTTTTCAAGATATCCCTTCCTGATCAGGCTGTTGACCTTGAACGCGGCGTTCGGCGAAGAGATCTGTACAAAATCGGCGAACTCGCGCACGGTCGGATTTTTCATCGCATAGATGACCTCCATGCAAAACGACTCAACCGTTGTCAGCGTTGCTTCGCGATTGTCAAAGTTGCGAAAGATCTCGCGGTAGAAATGAAGTTTGAAATTTGTATACACGTCGTTGAATGCCTCTTCGGTTACCTTCGTCTCCTGTAACTCGTCAGCCGTCAGATCTTTTTCTGTCATCGTAAACCCTCGTATTCCCTCTCCGATAAAAAACGCGCACTCGCCGATTCGCCGATTTACGCATTCGCGGATTTGCAGATTCACCCATTTGTGGATTCATTCGCAGATGCACCAATTCGTGGATTCATTCGCAGATTCACTCATCCGCGCGTTCGCAGCGCGTTCGTAAGTGCGTTCGTAAGTGCGCTGGCATTGATATCTATATAAAAATATTATATCATGCCTGCTCTTTGTTATCATCCATGATGGCAAAAGAAATTTCCGCGGTGACAGCGGGTTTTCCGTCGACGGTGGCAACGCATTTGCCGAAGCCGACCGGGCCCTTGCGGCTCGTGATCTCGCATTTCATTTCCAGCACATCTCCCGGAATAACCTGACGGCGGAAGCGGCATTTCTGGACTCCACCGAAAAAAACGATTTTTCCCCGGTTCTCTTCTTCACAAAGCAGAGCGACCGCACCCGTCTGGGCAAGGGCTTCGAGGATCAGCACACCGGGCATCACCTGGTGTCCCGGGAAATGTCCCATGAACTGCATCTCATTGGCCGTTACACATTTTCTGCCGACTGCGTACTGCCCCGGTTCACACTCGTCGATACGATCGACGAGAAGGAACGGGTAACGATGCGGCAGAATTTTTTGAATTTCATCAGAATTGAACTGCATAATTTGCTCCTTATCTTTCACGCTTCCCGACAGATGCGACGCGACTAATCGACTAATCCCCCACACCGGCACCCACCAGCATTACACTGTTGCTCGCACGGCATACGAGGCCGGCCGCAGATTCGCGCCCGTTTTTCCTCCGCCGCACGCAATTGCCCACGTGCTCGTGGAACTGAC
>JAXJTA010000236.1:0-11738 GCA_036309825.1 Eubacterium sp.
GATCTACAACAGACCGCTGCATCCGTATACCAAAGCTCTTATGTCCGCAGTTCCGGTTCCGGATCCGAAGATCGCCAGAGCGAACAAGCGAATCTCCCTTACCGGAGAGATTCCGAGTCCGCTGAACGCACCTTCCGGTTGTCCGTTCCACACCAGATGTCCGTATGCTACGAAACAGTGTTCCGAAAGCATGCCGGAGTTCAAAGAGGTGGAGAAGGGCCGCTTTGTTGCCTGCCACAGAACCGCGGAGATCAACTAACGTTTTTCACCGGAATCTCACCGAATGTAACAGGCTATTCGGGGAGACTCCGGAGGAAATATATAAAGGAAAGTAAAAGGAGAGAGAAGAATGAAAAAACTTACTGCATTACTTCTTACCGGTGTAATGGCACTCGGCCTTGCTGCCTGAGGTGACTCTGCAGCTTCCGCAACAGCTACCTCCGGCGAGGGAACCGTAGCCGCTACTTCCGGAACCGAGACAGCTGCTGCAAGCACAACAGCTTCCGGTGATGAACTCAATGTATGCCTGGCATCCGAGCCGGCAACCATCGACCCGGCGCTGAACAGTGCTGTCGACGGTGCTACACTTACATCCCATCTGTTCTCCGGTCTGGCTAAATGGGGTCAGGCTTCTGACGGAACTCTGGAGCTTCAGCCGGATTGCGCTGAGGAGCTCGTAGAGGGCGTTGAGAATGAGGATGGAACCGTAACTTATACCTATACCCTTCGTGACGGCCTTACATGGTCCGACGGACAGCCGCTTACCGCAGGCGATTTCGTATTCGCATGGAATCGTGCTTCTTCTGTAGCGCTTGCAGCTGACTACGGCTACATGTTCGAGGTTGTTGATGGTTATGATAAAGTCTGGGAGACAGACGCAGACGGCAACCCGGTTAACCCGGATGCTACTCTGAATATCGAAGCTCCGGATGACAAGACCATCGTTGTAACTCTGAAAAACGCAGTTCCGTACTGGAACGAGCTTCTTGCATTCCCGGCATACTTCCCGGTAAGAGAGGATGTCGTTGCCGATGAGGCATGGGCTACCGATCCGTCCACTTATGTATGCAACGGACCGTACACCATGACCGCATGGGAGCATAACTCCGTAATCACTCTGGAGAAGAATGCAAACTACTACGATGCTGACAAGATCACCATGCCGAAGATCAACTTCTACCTGTCTGATGATGCAAACAACATGCTCACCAACTTCAAGAACGGTGACTGGCAGATGATCGATGATGTTCCGACCAACGAGATCGCTTCCCTGAAGGAAGAGTATCCGGATGCATTCAAGGTAGAGGGTCAGCTTGGTACATACTATGTATGCTGGAACGTAAACCAGGATATCCGTCCGGCAGGCAGCGGCCTTGAGGGCGCTGAGGCTGAGAAGGCACGTGAAGAGATCCGCAACGCTATCTCCCTGTTCTTCGATCGTAACTACATCTGTGACGAGATCGGACAGGCTGGACAGGTTCCGGCTTCTTCCTTCGTAGCTATGGGTCTTACCGATGCTGACGGTTCCCAGTTCTACGAGAACGCAGGTGATTCTTCCGATTACATTGGATACTATGATGTATCCGCAGACGCGCTTCAGTCCAACTATGACAAAGCGATCGAAATCCTGAAGAAGTACTACACCTTTGATGAGTCCACCGGTCAGTTCACAGACTTCCCGACTCTTACTTACCTTTACAACACAAGCGAAGGCCACAAGGCAATCGCTGAGTACCTGCAGGGCGCTCTTGCCGGTGTCGGCATCAACATGCAGCTTGAGAACCAGGAGTGGAATACATTCCTTGAGACTCGTAAAGCAGGTAACTTCAACGTAGCACGTAACGGATGGCTCGGCGACTACAATGACCCGATCTCCTTCCTGGATATGTGGACAACCGCTTCCGGTAACAACGACTGCCAGTTCGGTAAAGGCTCCAGCGAAACTGTTGCAGCTTACAGCCTTGATCTGACTGATCTCGGATATGATACCAAGGTAGAAGACGGCACATGGGCAGAGACCTACGATGTAATCATCGATGACATCAAGACCTGCACCGATACAGATACAAGATATGCTCTGATGCACAAAGCAGAGGATCTGCTGATGAGCACCGGCGCAATCACACCGCTGTACTACTACACCGATCTGTACATGATCGATCCGAGCGTTCAGGGATTCTTCTCCAACCCGCTTGGATACAAGTACTTCATGTACACACACTTCTAATTAAACAGCTTTTCGGCTGAATAATCAGAAGTTCATGGAACACCCGCGAGAGCCTGTCTCGCGGGTGTTTTTTATCGCAGGAGGCGGACCGTAAGGATTCTCCCGTACGGCCTGATTCCTGCTGTCCGAACAGTCGGCTTCTTCGGACGGCCTTCTGCTTTGTTCACGCTCTTCAAATTTCCGGCAGAATCTGATATTATGCTTTGTAGACAGCAGAGCTATTACGAATTACTTTTACGCAGAAAGAGGGTACTATGACATTGAGCAAGGAAAATCTCGCGAACCTTCCGGCAGAACTTTCGAAAGCGCTGGACTATGTTCTGGAGACACTGACGACGGCGGAATATTACGGCCACACGGTCAGTATTCTGAATTACGACCGCGAAACGATCTGCCCGGAAAAGGCGATCGAAGAGCAGGGTGACCTGATGGCGTTCATGGAGAATCAGGCATTCCGCCTGCTCAAGGATCCGCATTTTATAGAAGAGGGCGAATATCTCTATGCGCATCGAAATGAACTGTCGGAGGGGCTTCGTGTACTTGCCGAACTGCTTCACAGAGACTATCTGAAAACGGCCGATATCACGCCGGAGATGAATCTGGAGTTTTCAAAAACATACAACAAGGCGTTCGGTGACTGGCTGCAGGCGAAGGAAAAATCGGACTTTTCTCTTTTCGCGGATTCACTGGCGAAGGTGAGAGAGGCCAATCTGAAGGACGTATCGCTCCGCAGATTCGAAGAGGACAGAAAACCTGCGACATCGTATGATGTTCTCCTCGATGATTACGAGAGAGGAATGACAACGGCCGATCTCGATGAAGCTTTCGGAGAGTGCAGAGAGCGGCTCGTGCCTTTACTCGGGAAGATCAGGAAAAGCCCGAAAAAGATCCGCACCGATTTTCTGTCGCGCACGGTGACCGATGAGCAGCAGAAACAGATGGCAGACTATCTGCTCCGGACGATCGGTTTCGACTTCAAACGCGGCGCCATCTCAACGGCGGAGCATCCTTTTACCGACGGACTCGGCCGGAATGATGCCCGCATTACCACGCATTATTATCCGGATATGTTCAGCTCGAGCATGTTTTCCGTGATCCACGAGGGTGGTCACGCGCTCTTCGAGCAGCTGCAGCCGCAGGCGGATTATAAGAATCACATCACCCGGATCAAGACGATGGGGCAGCATGAGTCTGTTTCCCGTTTCTACGAGAACCGCATCGGAAGGTCGGAGGAGTTCATTCATCTGATCTATCCGGAGACGAAAAAGATCTTTCCGCAGGTTTTCGAAGATGTATCGGAAAGAGAATTCTATGAGGCGATGAACCTCGTGGAGCCGTCCCTCATCCGCACGGAGGCGGATGAATTTACCTATACCTTCCACATCATCATCCGCTATGAGATCGAGAAGCGAATCGTCAACGGAAACGCGAAGATCGAAGAGCTTCCGGCACTCTGGAATGATCTGTATGAGAAGTACCTCGGCATCCGACCGGATTCCGACAGGAACGGCATCCTTCAGGATGTTCACTGGACCGGCGGCTTCGGCTATTTTCCCGCATACGCGATCGGAAACATGTACAACGCGATGTATACCGCGCAGATGGAGAAGGAACTGGATCTTTCCGCAGCGGTGTCCGGCGGTGATTTCGAGGCGATCAACGATTGGATGGCGGCAAACGTTTTTGCAAAGGCGGATACGCTGGCACCGAAGGACTGGATCAGGGATATCACCGGCAGAGAGTTTACACCGAAGGATTTCCTGGATTATATCGAGAAGAAATATATGGCTCTCTATGAGCTGTAACGAGGAGAGCCAATGAATACTACTAAGAAACTAACCGTTTATGAAGAAGCAGGGTACCTCATCGCTCTGGTACTGATGGGCTTTTCCGTGGCCATGGTGGCCGCGTCGAATTTCGGCCTGTCCATGATCGTCGCGCCGGCCTTTGAACTCAGTCTCAAGTTCCCGTTTCTGACCTTCGGGCAGGCGGAGTACGTGGTGCAGGGACTCCTTCTGATATTGATGTATCTGCTGATCCGGAAGGTGCGGCTGATCTATCTGGCATCCTTTGGCACCTGCTTTGTCTACGGCCTCATTCTGGATCTGTGGCGCTTCGCGGTCCCCGCCTTTAATCCGTCCGTTGTCACACCGGGGTCACAGCCGATGCCCGTGCGGATCGCTTACTATGTAGTAGGAACGCTGCTCTGCACGATCTCGGTGGCACTGTTCCTTCGCGTATATATCTATCCGGAGGTCTACGATCTCTTTGTAAAGGTCGTGAGTGAGCACTTCCATGCGCGCTTCGCCCTGTTCAAGACCTGTTTTGATCTGAGCTTTCTGGCGCTCGCGGTGATCCTGTCACTGACTTTCTTCGGGGGGATTCGGGGAATCGGAATCGGTACGGTCATCACGGCGTTTGTCAACGGCACACTGATCGGTTTTTTCGGAAAAATGATCGACCGGTATTGCGAGGTCAAGCCGTTTTTCCCGAAAGCAAAAGCGGTTTTCGCAGGCAAAAACTAAGAAATTTCATAAGAACAGCATGAAAAAGGAGTACGGATATCAGTCCGCACTCCTATTTTATTGAAATACTTCCTTCATTGTGCGGATTTATGAAGTGAGCTTGTGGTTTACTACTGCATAAGGCGAATTTGAATATTGTTTTGAAAATATTGGAAAATTTCTCCATAAGACAACGACGCCAATAGTCAAGTCCAAATTTGTGTGTAAATTGCTCTTAGGTACCTGCGGTGCCAAGGGATGCCTTGCATCCCTTAGCTAACCACCAGCTCTCTTGAAGGGACTGTCAAGGGTGCGTAAGCACCTCGAAGAGGTTCCCTTGACTGTTCCTGAAAGAGTGCTATCCACTCATGCTGCTTTGAGCTGTCTCTGTTCCTCTGCAAGTTTGATCAGCTTCGGAACAGCATCTGAGGCAAGCAAGGCCTGATAGCCCTTATTACTGAAAATTGCTTTCTGAGTGGACACAACATCGTTCCTCTCCAGCAGAACCGAGCCCATGAGACGCAGTAAGGAGTCTTCGTTTGGGAATACTCCTATCACCGCTGACCGGCGCTTCAGCTCCTTATTGAGCCGCTCAATGTGGTTAGAAGTCCGGAAGAACCGGCGCATGCCTTTCGGCAGTATCATGACCGTCATAGAGCTCTCGAAGCCTTCGTCCAGACATTTCATCGCTGATTCTGCTACATCTTTGTAATCGGCGATGATAGAATCTCGCTTTTTGCGGGCTTTGACTACATCCTCACAGTTCCACATTTCCTGGAGATCTGCACGGATGCCTGCCTGGTACTTCCTGGGCGCTTTTTCCGAGATGTTCTTGGAGAAATGGAACTGGCATCGCTGCCAGGGAACGTTCGGGAACACCTTGCTGATGGCGTCCTGGATGCCTTCATGGGCATCGGAGGTGATCATCAGGAGACCTTTAAGCCCGCGGTCTTTCAGGCTCTGGAGGAAGGCATTCCAGGTAGGCTTGGACTCATTGTCATAGACGCCGAAGCCAAGAATTTCGCGATGCCCTTCCTGGTTCGTTCCATAAGCGATCATGAAAGCCCTGGAGATAATCCTGTGATTAACACGTACCTTGAAATAAGTGGCATCCACAGTCAGAAACGGGTAATTGCCAGTCAGAGGACGTTCACGGAACTCTCTGACCTTCTTATCGAGATCCTTGCAGACATCAGAGACTGCAGATTTCGAATAGGAAGTCCCACAGAGTGTCTCCATGATCCTGCCGACTTTCCTTGTGGCTACGCCGTTTACAACCATTTCCGCCATGCTGGCAATCAGAGCCGCCTCGCTGCGGGAATAGTTTTCAAATACGAGCGTCTTGAAAGGAACGTTCCGATGTCTCGGAACTGTGAGGGTGATCCTCCCGATCCGGGTCTTGAGATCTCGTTCGCGGGTTCCGTTTCGGCTGTCGGTTCGCTCCTCTGAACGTTCATAGGGCTCTGCCTTCAGCTGGGCAGTAGATTCCGCCATCAATATGCTGTTAAGACTGCTCTTCAGCAGCTCACGGAAAGCCTGATCGTGATCTGTTGAAAGAAGCTGTAGAATTTCCTCCTGATTCAATGTAATATTGAGTTGAGCCATTGTGTTCATCCTCCTTGGTATTATGTTGATTTTGGTCGATTTTCATTATACCTAAGAGATGAGCACTTGGCTCTTTTTAAGTTTTCAATTTACACCATTATACAGACGTAACCATGCAATCTGAATGCGACATCGAAATCATTTCGAAAAACTTTTCGCCTGCCGCTGCTACTTTACTTACTTCTCCCGAATTGCTACAATTCCTATTAGATATGCATTTTGCTGCAATCCTAAAAGTCAGTCATACGAAAAGGGGATTTCACCTTGAAAATTTTTGCATTGATCATCTTTATCGTCATGTACGTTCTCATGACTGTGTTTTCCGCGAAACGTGTGTGGATCGTCCTGGCCACAGCCGCTGTTTTTCTCATTGCGGGTGTCACACCGCTTCCTCTTGTACCGAGCGCGATCGACTGGAACGTCCTCATGATGATGACCGGCACGATGCTCCTTGTCTTCTATTTCATTGAATCCAAAATGCCAAACCGCATTGCGGACATTCTGCTCGACAAATCGCCGAATGTGATGTGGGTCGTTATCTTCATGTCCGTTTTTGCCGGTCTGATCTCCGCCTTCATCGACAACGTGGCAACCGTCCTCATGGTAGCGCCGGTCGGCCTCGCGGTCTGCAAAAAGCTGAAGATCTCTCCGGTTCCGATGATCATTTCGATCGCCGTCTCTTCGAATCTGCAGGGTGCTGCCACACTCGTCGGCGATACGACATCGATCATGCTCGGTGCCTACGCAGATCTCGATTTTATCGATTTCTTCTGGATGAAAGGCCGTCCGGGCATGTTTTTCGCTGTAGAACTCGGCGCCGCCGCAACGATCCCGATCATGATGATTCTTTTCCGTAAGGATAAGGATCCCGTCGAAAGTTCGGAAAAAACGGTCGTCAGGGATTATATCCCGACCGTTCTCCTCATCGGCATGGTTGCCGCTCTGATCATGGCTTCCTTCGTCCCGGAGAAACCTTCCGTCACAAACGGCCTGATCTGCCTGTGTGCAGCCGTTCTCGCCATCATTCTGGACCGCCTTGTCGCGCGGAGAAACTGCGCGAAAGACACGCCGCAGGAGGCAAAAACGCTCGACGCCCTTCGCAGTATCGATATTGAGACGCTCGCCATGCTGGCCGGTCTCTTCGTCGTCATCGCGGGAATTGAACATGTCGGACTGATCGATGACATTGCGGATGCCATCGCCTCTGCCGGCGGCAATAACATGTTCCTTCTCTATACGATCATTGTATGGGCCTCCGTTGCTGCCTCTGCTTTTATCGACAACATTCCCTATGTCGCGACGATGCTTCCCGTGATCACAGGCATTGCTGCCCGTCTGGGTGTGAGTCCGTATCTGTTGTACTTCGGTCTGTTGAGCGGCGCGACGCTTGGCGGCAACATTACCCCGTTCGGCGCCTCTGCCAACATTGCCGCGACAGGCATATTAAAAAAGGAAGGCTATCCCGTTTCCTTTAAGGACTTCGCCCGCATCGGTATTCCCTTTACCCTGACGGCGGTCGTTGTCGGGTACCTCTTTGTCTGGTTCGTATGGCACTGAAATGCCACTCCCCTCGTAATTTAATAAAATCTTTCGAAATTGCAGGGTCCTTATGTACTTGACATAAGGACCTTCTGTGATACAATGAACGTATATTAGCACTCATCACACTAGAGTGCTGATACCATGAGTTCTGATACATCGTAGAAAAACGGCCGCGGCAATCGCGCTCACCATTTGCCAACGGCCGGGCACCGGCGCTGTGCCGTCCGTTTTTTACAGAGGCAGCAGCGACACACAGATAAGGGAGTGATAATTTTATGAAAGCATATATGATAATTCCGGTCTATGATACCGTTATTCTGCCGGACGTTGACTACCAGCTCGGCACAGATCCGTTTACCGAGGAGGAAAAGAGCCGTATCAAGATCGACGGCGGCAAGGCGATCCTTCTGCCCGTCAAGGACTCGATCGAAAAAAAAGACCTCAAGCCGGAGAACTTCTATGAGATCGGCGTACTCGCGGATATTCTCGAAATCAGAGAAACCGCTCTCGGCACCCGCGTTCACGCGAACACGCGCCAGAAGATCCGTGTCACGGATGTGTCGATCGTTGACGGTATCGGTGAGGGCTCCATCGCCGAAGAGCTTGATGAGGTCTCCGACATTACCGAAAAGGGCGAGAAAGAGCTTCTCGAATCCCTGAAAAAAACGACTTCCGACATTACCGAAAATATTCAGGGCGGTGAGATGGCGCTTGCCTACATTCGCAACTGCCGTTCGATCAATGAGTATGGTGCTATGTTCTGCCAGTTCTTTGACATGAGCCGTCAGGAAAAGTATGATCTGCTTCGCACGGATTCTCTTCGCGAGCGCGGTATGCTCATTCAGGAAGCACTTCTGCGCTTCAAGGGCACGATCGATATGCAGGTCGAAATGAACCGCCGCGCGGAAGATACCGAAGGAAACGCATATAAGAAGGCTGCCATCCAGAAGCAGATCGGCCTCCTGCAGCAGCAGCTCGAGGATATCGATCCGGAAAGCGCCGCCGAAGAAGAGAGCTATCAGAAGAAGATCGAAGAATCCGGCATGCCTGAGGAGGCACGCAAGGAGGTCGACCGCGTTCTGAAGCGCTACATGGAATCTCAGCCGAATGATCCGGAACGAAGCACACTGGAAAACTATCTGGATTTCATCACCGCGCTCAAATGGAAAGTCGAGCCCTCCGGCGATATTGATTTGAAAAAAGCCGAGAAGATCCTCGACCGTGAGCATTACGGACTCAAGAAAGTAAAAGAGCGCATCCTGCAGCAGATCGCTGTCATGACATTGAAGAAAAAACAGGCCGGTTCCATCCTGCTTCTGGTCGGTGCACCGGGTACCGGCAAGACCAGCATGGGTAAGAGCATCGCCGATGCCCTCGACCGGAAATATGTCCGCATCAGCCTTGGCGGTATTCGTGACGAGGCAGAGATCCGCGGACACAGACGGACCTATATCGGGGCAATGCCGGGCCGCATCATGGATGGCATCAAACGCGCCGGCTCCATGAATCCGGTCGTCGTTCTCGATGAGATCGACAAACTGACACAGGGCTTCGAGGGCGATCCGGCCGCTGCTCTTCTCGAGGTACTCGATCCGGAGCAGAACAGCACATTTACCGATCATTACATGAATGTTCCGTATGATCTCTCAAATGTATTCTTTATCTGCACGGCCAATACCTACGATACGATCCCGCAGCCGCTGCTTGATCGTATGGAAGTCATCCAGCTGTCCGGTTACACCGCCATTGACAAGCTGCAGATCGCCAGAAAGCATCTCCTGCCGCGCGCGATCGAAGATGCCGGTCTGACACGCAAGGATATCCGCGTTACCAACGGCGCTTTCCGCCGGATCATCGATGAGTACACGATGGAAGCCGGTGTCCGCGGTCTGAAAAAGCAGCTCGATATCCTCTGCCGTCATGTTGCCGCCGACTTCGTGGCAAACGGCCGCGACAAGATGATCGTCATTAAGGAGGGGGATGTGCCTCGCGTTCTCGGCAACAAATCGATCCTTCACGACCGTGTCCTCAAGCAGAATCCATCCGGTGTTGTTACCGGTCTCGCATGGACGCAGGCAGGTGGTGAGATCCTCTTCATCGAGACGACGGCCATGCACGGAAACGGACAGCTCATCATCACCGGACAGCTCGGTGATGTCATGAAGGAGTCCGCGGAGATCTCCGTCAGCCTCGTGAAGTCCATGTTTATCGATAAAAACTTAGATTTCAAGGATAAGGATATTCATATCCATGTACCTTCCGGCGCCGTCCCGAAGGATGGTCCGTCCGCAGGTGTAACACTCTTTACCGCACTTGTATCTCTGGTAACGGGCATCCCCGCAAGTTCGGAGCTGGCAATGACCGGCGAGATCTCCCTGCGCGGTCAGGTCCTCCCGATCGGCGGGCTTCCCGAGAAGCTGATGGCCGCCCAGCGTGCCGGTGTGAAGAGAGTCCTGATTCCGAAAGACAATGTGCGTGATCTGGAAGATGTTCCGGAAGAAGTTCGCACACATCTGAACATCATCCCCGTCGGAAATGTCCGTGAGGTCATTCATGAGGCACTCGGTCTGGATCTGCCGAAGCCGAAGACCAACCTCTTCGAGGAGAAAGCTTCGGACAATAAAAGTTCGGATAATGTAAAATAAAATTCGATATGATTGAGGGAAATATCGGGAGATGAAAAGGAACGCAGACATCACCAATAAGGCAACCACAAATCAACAGAAGTCGGCAGACCAACTGCTGCTTCAACCGATCGCGCGGATCCGTACGGATTTCCCGACCAAGTTCGGGATACCGCGTCAGAGCAGTCTGGCCGAAACAAGGGCGGAGATCATCTTTGAACCGGCATACGCCGTTCCCGAAGCCGTCCGCGATCTGGAAACCTATACACACCTGTGGCTTCTATGGGGATTTTCCGCCAATCGCAAAGGCGAATGGCATCCAACCGTCCGGCCGCCGAGGCTGGGCGGCAATACCCGGGTCGGCGTCTTCGCGACTCGTTCGCCGTTTCGTCCCAATCCAATCGGCCTGTCCTCTGTCCGCCTGGAAGGTGTGGAGATACGCAGCGGCGTCGGCCCCGTCATTACGGTGATCGGCGCGGATCTGATGGATGGCACACCGATCTATGACATAAAGCCCTATCTCCCGTATGTAGACAGTCATCCGGAAGCAATCGGCGGTTTTTCCGACGCTCACAAGGACGACAAACTGGAAGTGAGCTGTCCTGAGGAATTGCTTCGGCTGCTCCCCTCTGATAAACAGCAGATACTAAAAGAGATCCTTGCCGGTGATCCGCGCCCCGCCTATCAGAACGACGCGGACCGCGTATACGGTATGCCCTTCGCCGGCTTCGATATCCACTTCCGTGTCACAGATAAAATTCTTACGGTAATAGAGATCACCCCTCTGGAGTGACCGGTTCGCTCCCTGGCAGGGGGCTGAGGACTGGGGGCTGGACACAACAGAGACACAGAAAGCGGCAGGCGTTGAAATCATTCATCGCCTGCCGCTTTCTGTTATTGAGTTTGGTTTATCCGCCAACTTGACCGGTATTCTTGTATCGTGCAGTCCCCTGCTCTGTTCACGCCATCTCCGCACAGGCTGCGAGCGCCGCAACGGCACCGTCGGCGGCGGCTGTCGTCAATTGACGCACACTCTTCGTCCGGCAGTCACCGGCTGTATAGATTCCCTGCGTTTTTGTATGGCAGTCCTCACCGGCTTCAATGTAGCCCTGGGACAGATCAACGACATTGACAAACGGTTCATTTCCCGGTTCCTGTCCGACGGCCACAAAGAGGGCCGCTACTTCGATCTCCGTCGTCTTGCCGCTTTCCTTGTCCATCACTTCGATCGATTCC